>JBKOZZ010000061.1:0-26497 GCA_046726155.1 Acidobacteriota bacterium | reverse complement strand
CTGCGTGAGGCCTGGCAATCGCCCCCAAAGTTTAACTGAGCACTATCGGTCCATTCAAAGCTTCGACGAAGTTTGAAAACCAGATTATGCCGTTATGGTGGGGCGTGGAGGCCTTATGAATAAGATAGTTAAAAAGAAGGAACGTTTCAGCTAGAGTCTCCATCGTAACGAATAACAGCCATGTAATGCTTCATCCGCTCAGCGCACATTCGCCGAAACTCATTCGCATACCGTCCCACTCGTCTGTTACCAACTGCAGCTCCTTCTGCCAAGTGTGCTCTAACGAATTTCTCAATATTGGGGTTCAGTCCATAAGCTTGTAACCAACTTGTGACCGGAATGCTCACAAAGAGGCATCAGTAGTCAGTTACCGTGACAGGCCCTACGCCTGGATCGTTGAAGGGCACCAGCACGTATTTGGTTGGCTCTTCATCCGTGTTAATGCGCGATTCAACAATTTGAATGGCCTGTTGCTTCACCTGGGCAATGATGTCGTCCATGCTTCCGGTTGTATCTATCGCCATGCCAGCGTGGTTCCTCCACCGAGCAACAGTTTCAACTTGGGCACTTTAATCAGAGTTTTGATTTGATCCAGGTATTCTGTAGTGGCTTGTTTCGCCAAGCCTGCGGCCGCAAGATGCTTGTCGTTGTGTGGAGAAATAGTGCAGTTTTTGGTGTCCTTATTGATCCCGGAGCCAATTGCGCCTTTACTGGAGGAATCCTTGGATGTAATCAGCCCACCCAGAAAGACAACCTTACCACCGTGGCTGCATTTGAAATCATTCGGCTTAGCGCGGTCGTCGCCCCCATAGTAGCCGGTGGTTATCGCTGAGGTCGTGAGATTGGTAAGACCCGTACTTGGGTTATAACAGTCTGTGCATGTATCTCGCGAGCAATCGGTACAGGTCCTCGTGGTGTCGAGTGGGTTGGTCAAGGGGTTGCCAGGCACACCGAGGATGCCATAAGGAGCACCATTCCCCAATTCGACCCAATTACTATGGGCGTAGAAATCTTGCAGAGTATGAAGCGCCTGGCCCAGATACCAGCGCGCCTTGCTAACATCCGGCTTCTTCGTAAGCATCAATTCTTTAACTTTCAACTTATAGTCAATCAGGCGCTTCTGGCTTGCCTGAAAATTCTCGCAATCAAAGTGTGAAGCTGACTGATTGAATTGCGCGTTAAAAATATTATCCACGTCAGTATCGGCGTCAATGATCTCTTTTTGAGCTTTCTTCATATTTTCAGTGAGGTCTTTGTTGCCGAGTTGAAAAAGGTTCCTGTCATACTCTTTGATGACGTCGAACGTGATACTTTCGTGGGTCGAACTGCCGCTGGCTGAGGCCAGAGAGGCGGCAGAGTTGGTCGGCATAAAAGCCAGCGCATAGCGAGCTGGAAAGAGGGGAAGCATTGTGATTGTTAGTAGCCATATCGTGAGCATTGGGACACTGTGGCGAAAGAGGGATGATCGTGTAGGTCGCATAAAGGTCCTCCGTCTGCTGGGGGAAGTTAGGGAGCGGCGATGAGGCGGTCGGGGACGGCAGCTTTGCCGAATGACCCATCGGAAATTTGTTGGTTGATTACCAGAGGCAGCACAGGTGTTATCTCGAGGTCTACTGCTGAAAGGCCGTGAGAGTTCGTAACACCGCTGCACTGATCATGAGCAGCGCAAAGATAGTTACGGAAATAATCAATGTCAACGGTTTTTTTTTGACCTGACAGGATTTTTTGACCTGCGTGCCGACGCTCCGGGAATTATTGTTCTGCTGGGACTGCAGCACTGAAGTGTCGCACTATTCCTATTGATCCGCGCCGCGTATCCCCATTAGAAAATACTTTTTTGCAAAGTGCCTCAATGACAAAGATGCACGTTGACTTTCGTCGCAGATAGGAATGAAAATGCGTAATGCAGCCGCAGTGACTAATCACGCCCATCGGACCTCACTCTTGATGATTGGAGACCGCTATGAAGGTATTAAGTACGAGAGCGTCATTCCTCTTCTCTATTATTGTTTTCTGTAACCTTATCCCTGGAAACTCACCCAGCCAAAAGGTATCAGCCAGATCCATAGAAAATCAGCGCAAACAGGCCAGGAGGGACCCGATACCCCGGCAAGATAGACAGACGAAAGCAGAGCTGGATCGTTATTGCCCTGACAAGAATGAGCGAGGGGCATTCTGTAGCGACGCTTTCAAGAATGGTTGTAATGCGTTGTTGAGTGCCGCAGAAAGCGGCGATCTAAATGAGGTCCGAAGTCTGTTGGAAAAGGGTGTCGACGTAAACGCAAAACTTGGTTCTGGCCATACAGCGTTAGTGCTTGCCGCAATAGAGGGTCACCTGGACATTGTCAAAGCGCTACTTCGCGCCGGCGCAGACCCAAACGTCAAAATGTACAGTTTGCACGCTGGCGAATTCTCAGCACTGATGTCTGCTATGGATCGGTGCAACAAAGATTGGCTGCAGATTACAGACGCCATGATTGCGGCGGGAGCTGAAGTAAATCCAAAGGGAGGTTTTAGCCGTTCGCCTTTGATGTATGCTATTGAGAGACATGATGTGGTGATGATCAAGGCGTTACTTACGAGAGACGCTGATGCAAATTCAAAAAATGGGCTCGGCTTCACCCCTTTGATGACTGCGACCACGAGTAGTACGCCGAGCATCGAGGTCGTCAAGCTCCTACTCGCGGCTGGCGCGGATGCTAATGCTCGAAGCACTGATGGCCAAACGGCGTTATCACTACTCGATACATACGCGAAAGACAAAACCACACACGATCAAATCGCACATCTGCTTAAGAGCAAGCCATAGATCTGAGTCGTAACCCGGTGATTGTGCCACTCGCTGCCCCCCCGAGCTACTCTTTCGCGCCGGCTCCCTGAAGTAAATGAACGATCTCCATATAACCTTTTTCTGTCGCAAGAGTCAGGGCTGTCTTGCCAGTCTGCATGAACTTTCCTCTAACGTCAGCGCCTCTGCTCAATAACGCGCGAACGATCTCCCGATCGCCCGACGATGCTGCCAGCATCAGTGCTGTGCAGCCATCATGAGCTGTCACATTCACATCAGCGCCGTGGTCCAACAAGGCCTTGACGGATTCCGTCTGCAAGTTGCTGACGGCAAACATCAGCGCAGTCCGTCCTTCATAGTCTTTTGCATTTACGTCCACTCTGCTCTTGAGCAGAGCTTTCACAGTGCGGGTCCGCCCTTTGAGTGCCGCGACCATTAGGTCTGTGTGACCGCCTTCGTGCTCGGCCGCTGCACTCAACTGTACGCGGGTAGTCATGTTCCACCTTCTTGTCGCCCGTCACCTGCAGCTTCTGACGCTCTCTCATCTGTTGCTGGTTCCTTTGCGGCAAATTCGTAAAATGAGAGATCAGACTACTACTCCAGCACTGCTCCATCGACCATCTCGGCAGGCAAGGGCGAGCGAAAACGAAGCAGCGTCTTTACTTCGTCTGCCGACTCGATTTCCAAAGCGGCGTTTGCTCGCTGTGATGTCTGTTCCAGCCAGAGCCGCGTGGGATCGGCAATCGTATGTGTCACGTGATCTTCAGGAGTTTTCCCCAGGCTGATCGCGATCGTCTGAGGCCCGTTCTCTTTCGCTGTGGTGCTGATTCCCTCAAGCGGCAAATCGAGCGCTTCTTGTTGGGCGCCGATATTGGGCGCGAAGACTTCCAGACTCGCCAGCCAGCCTTCGTGCTGCTGGGTAAACTTGTCGAAAAAGGTTTTCCATTCATCGCGTGGGATTTCCTGAGTTGGCATAATCCAATCCTTTCTCTAATAGATCTATAGACCAAACGGAAATGTCTCCGCCGGTTCCCTGACTTCCGCCATCGTCCACTCGGGCGTGCGTTCTAAGGGCTCAACCGCTCGTGTCTGATCAAAGTGTAGCAGTGCGTCAAATTGATCGGGCATGCGCGCGTAGAAGTAATGACTTTGACGCTCAGTTTCCGGCCGGTAAATAACGCCGATAGCCCGCTCCAAACGCGGCTCATGTAAGGCAGCACCGGCAGGACTGCCTTTGCGCAACCAGATTTGGAAGCTTGGGATTTGCACCTGGTGTAGGACGGCCTCGTAACTTCCTGCTAGTGCCGGAAGCACCCGTTTTCGTTCCGCAGGCGCATCCCAATTGGAGGCCGCGGTGACACTGCCGGTGTAGGTTGAAAATCCGACGAGCACTGCATCGCTGCCATGCCGCTCTCTTACGATTTGACCGACATTGAATTCGCCTCGCTCACCCATTTCTGTGGCACGTGCGTCGCCCAGATGCGAGTTGTGTTCCCAGACGACAACTTTGGCTGCCTGGCCCAGCGTGGCGAAGTGTCTAATAAGCGATTCGAGCGTCTCGGCCATGTGACCATCGCGCAGGTTCCACGAAGGCACCGAGCCATGAAACATCGAACGGTAATACTCTTCTGCATTCTTTACCAGACGCGCGTTCTGTTCAGCAAAAAAGAAATCATCCGCGGCCACGCGTCCGTCACGGCTTGCATAGTCAGCTGCCCGTTTCCGCAGTTCGAGAAGTTGACCAACAACCTCCTGCTCGCACGACGCGCTCAGATCAAATCCGGCAGCGTAACCGTAAGCCTGCGTGTCCTCGCCAAAATGCTCAAAACAAGAGTAACGATAGCGGGCACGCTTTGCAGCTTCGGGATCCACCTTGTTCAGGTAGCCAAGGACCGCTTCGATAGAGGTATGTAAGCTATAAAGATCGAGGCCGTAGAAGCCGACCTTGTTTGCATCGTTCGGAAGCGCATCATTATGCTCGCGCAACCAGCCGACGAAATCGAGGACGTCGGCGTTGCGCCACATCCAGGTGGGAAACCGTTTGAAACCCGCGAGTGAATCGATGGCTTCCGTATCTCCGGGTACACCGCGAACATAACGATTAACGCGATAGGCGTCGGGCCAGTCGGCCTCAACCGCAACTGCATTAAAATTCTTTTCCCGGATAAGTCGTTTGGTGAGTTGCGCGCGCTCGCGATAGAACTCGTGAGTACCATGTGAAGCTTCGCCGAGCAGGACAAAACGCGCATCGCCTATTTGCTGCAGGAGTGGATCGTAATCGAAACTTGCCCCGGTGAGAGGGTACGAGTTTTCGCGTACTACCTTGGCTACATTTAATGTCGTCTTATCCGACATCAGTCGGGCTCCTTTAGTTCATTTGCGTGCTGTCTGCCCAATGGCGCGCGGCGGGGTGTTTTGCCTCGCTCGCTCTAATAGCTCACGAACCTCCTCGTCTGTGGTTTGCGAGAAGTCGTTGTACCACAAGCCGACGCCGCGAAAAGGCTCCGGCGTTACTGCACATACGATCTCATCCACCTCGCTGCGAAACTCATCACACGTCTCCGGCGCGGAGACGGGGACGGCAATAACGAGGCGCGCGGGACCTTGCTTGCGCAGAGCGGCGGCCGCCGCGCGCATTGTTGAGCCAGTTGCCAGGCCATCATCAATCAGGATTACGACTCGACCCTTCACCTCGGGCGGCGAGCGGTCATCGCGATATTCATGTTGGCGTCGTTCTAATTCCTGTTGTTCGATAGCGGCAACTGCATCGATTAATTCGTTCGGAATCTGTAGTAAGCGCACGACCTCTTTGTTGATAACGCGCACTCCGCCCGACGCAATCGCTCCCATCGCTAATTCTTCATGGCCGGGTACACCGAGCTTTCTTACCAGGAAGACATCGAGCGGCGCACCGATTTGCTTAGCTACTTCATAAGCAACCGGTACGCCACCGCGCGGCAACGCCAATACCAGCACGTCCGGGCGATTGGCGTACTTAGTTAGCCTGGCCGCTAAATGCTGTCCTGCCTCAGTTCGATCTCGAAAGATCATATCTATTCCTGTCCCAGGTTTTCTCTAAGCGCCGGCCGCTTTAGTTTTCGCCTGCGGTTCCGGCTCCGATTCCGAGCCTTCGCCGATTTCAATCCGGCGACTCTGCGGCTGTCGTTCGGGAGCTGGAAGTGTTATTTCGAGTACGCCATCGCGGAAAGTCGCGTTGGCCTCATCGTGCTTGACGCCGCTGGGCAATGGAATTTGGCGGTAAAAACTTCCGTAACTCCTTTCGGATCGATAGTAGCCCTGGTCATTTATTTCCTTTGCTTGCTGCCTTTCTCCGCGAATCACAACCGCATCGTCAGTAATATTCACATCGATGTCATCCCTGGAAAGTCCAGGCAGATCGGCACGTATGGTTAGTTTGCCATTACGCTCAAACACTTCGACCTGAGGTGCCCACGCCGAAGCTTCCAGTTCCGCCAGCCTGCCAAACTCCAGACCGAGCGGAGATGCAAAACTGCGCCCCAGACTAAAATCCCCAAAGAGCCGATCCATCTCATCGCTAAAGCGACGCATCAGGGAAAATGGACTTATCATCGCGCGAACGGGTGACGATTGTTCGCGTTGTGCAAGGCCTGTCTCGGACTCCCTCCTCGAAGTGGTCTGCTGTGTTCGCGATCCGCCCCTGGTTGGTTGAGTTTTCGATCCTCCATCCTTTCCTTGCCTTTTTGATTGCTTTTCTTTCTTTGCCATCCGAACAACCTCCTCACTTAAATAGCTAAACCTCCCGACGCGAAGGCCCACGGCCCTCGCACGATTTCGAATTGTCCCGCGCGGTAATGAAAATGAACTCACCTCCCCGCAGCCGATGCCGCTGCGGTCGGAGTTGATACTTCCTTAACAACTTCGCCTGCCATGCTCTTCTTTGCATGCAGTGCGATGTCAGCTAAGGCGACAATGCCACAGCAACCACCGGCAGCATCCACGACCGGCACGCGGCGAATCCGATTCTCTTCCATGATCCTGCTGCACTCTTCTATCGACATGTCCGGCGTTACCGTCACGCAGGGTTTGCTGATGCAATCCGCTACCGTCAGATCGAGAGGATTACGTCCTTGCGCAACCGTGCGGCAGACAATATCGCGATCAGTAATGACACCGATGGGCAGCTTCATTTCCTTGTTTTCAACCACGGGTATTTCGCCGCAGTCGTGATCGACCATCATTTGGGCGACCTCTTGCAGACCCGTTTCTGAGATACAACAGGCCGGGTCAGCAGTCATCACTTCTTTTACTTGCATTGTTTTTTACCTCCAGAATCTATCCTCAGAACTCTGTCTCAGTAAATCGAAAAGCAAGGTTCCAATGCCCGCTTCTCGAATAGTTCGCGCCACAAATTGATTGCGCTTGCTATGGCTCCCAGACCCGTGCGCGAAGAGCACCACGCCTGTAGTGTCCAAAGGAACGCTCAACTCACCTTCGAGCGTGACGTGGCCAGACGGAATCCGCTCCGTTTTGCTTCGTGCTGTCGCTGCGTGTCCGGTGTGTCCCAAATTCAACCTCCGATCTCCAAAACGCTCCTTCGTCAAGAGCTTTCTCTTTTCGCTCGGGTTGAGTTTTGGGGGAACTTAGCTGGGGGAATTACTTACAGAGATTCTACTCCTTGAAGGCGAATATGCGAACCCGAACAAATCACCAATTGCCGAAAACGCACATTCAGAAGAAATTCTTTACATAATTTGAATGCAATTTCTTTGTTACTCGTTTAATTGCAGGTAATATTGGAACATCGGATGGGCAAAATTAGTTGAGATGCAGCCTCACAGAAATCGTAGAGGAGCGTGCGCCAATTGGATAGCAGACGCGTGACCACAAGTATGGCGTTGATTGGTCTGATCTGCTTTTTCCTGCCCTGGGTACAACTGACTTGCGGTACATCAGAAAACAGACTGAGCGGAGTTGATCTCGCGCGCGATGGCCACAGCGCACTCTATCTGATTCCCTTTCTAATGTTGGCGGTACTTTTCTTCGGCATAGCTCGAGCCGGCAAAGACAAAAGCCAGTTGTCGGCGCTGGTCAGCCTGGTGACCGGCGTGGTCAGTGCCTATCTTATGAACCGGGAACGACTGAGAGCGGAGGATACTTCGGGATTGGTCGCCGTAGGACTAACCGGCTGGTTCTGGCTTGGCCTGGGCTCAACTATTGGACTGGTAATCGTTAGTGTTCTGCGCCTTCTGAAACGACCTCGAGCAGGCTGAGTTGTTCAGTGCGACGACGTTGCGGCCCATTTCCGCCTTTCCGTCTACCCATCTCAGTCTTCTGTAGCGAGATCCGATGGCAAGGACTCCTGGGTTCGTACCGTTTCGCCGGTGACGGGCTTCGGTGCGTGGCGCGAGCCGAAGAAAGATGTACGGTCGAGCACCTTCTCCTGAAACTGCTCGAGGTAAAGATAGATCACGGGCGTAATGTAGAGCGTGATGAACTGCGAAACCACCAGGCCTCCAACCACTACCAGCCCGAGCGGCCGGCGGGATGAACCATCGGCGCCATAACCGAGCGCAATCGGCATCGCGCCAAAGACCGCGGCAAGTGTGGTCATCAGAATCGGTCGGAATCGATCCATGCTCGCGTCGTGAATCGCTCGATCCGCGGCCTCACCGGCATCAACCCGCTGGCGCGCGAAGTCGACGATCATGATCCCGTTCTTCTTGACGATCCCCATCAACATAAACATGCCGACGAAGGCATAGAGCGAGGCCTCTTGCCCAAACAAAAGGAGTGTCAGCAGACCACCAACCAGCGCGGTGGGAAGCGTCGATAGCACGGTCAGGGGATGCACGTAGCTTTCGTAAAGGATTGCCAGAATCACGTACATCACGAAGACAGCCAGCGCCATCAGCACAGTCAAACTTGTGACCGTATTGCTGAACGTTTGCGCCTCACCTTGCAGTTCACCCCGCACCGTTGGCGGCACAATTTCCGCCGCTGTCTTGTTGATAAAATTCGTAGCGTCACCCAGAGCCACGCCGGGCTTCAGGTTGAAAGATAGCGTCACGCTGGTGAACTGATTAAGGTGATTTACAGTCTGCGGACCGAGGGTGGATTTCCAGGTAACTAATTCGCCAAGCGGTACCAGCCGCTGTCCGTCGTCAGATCTTATGTAGAGCTTCGACAGGTCTTCCGGATTCGCGCGGGCGGCGTCTTCCATCTCCAGAATAACCTGGTACTGGTCCTGCGGTTTTTTGACGAGGTAAAGGTAGTTCTGCGAATACGCGTTGCGCAAAAGCGACAAGATCCGCGCCTCGGACACTCCATAGGTTTTGGCTTGATCGCGACGAAGCTCAACATTGAGATTGGGAGTGTGGTTATACAAGTCCGATGAAACTGTCAGAAACCCCGGATATTCCATTAGCTTGCCCATCAGCTTCTGACTGACATCGTAGACTTCTTCGGGATTGACGCCGGACACCGCAAATGCGTATTGACCCTGATTCTGGCTGGTCACGCCCGTGCTTATCTCCAGCACCGGAAACGGCCGCAGGAACGTAAACACTCCGGGAATTGAGTTAAGTTTGCCCATCATCTGGCCAGCCACTTGTTGTATTGGCGCGCGCTCTTCCGGTGGCCTGATGAAAGTAAAAGTAATTCCCATGTTTGAGGCCAGGAAGCCGGTAGCACCGGTCATTGTGAAGTCGGTAATGACGTTTGGATCCTGGTGGAGAGTCTCGTCCACACGATCCTGAAAAGCACGCATTTGCTCCGGCGACGAACCCTCACGCGCAATGAAGGCGCCAAAAATTACGCTGCTGTCTCCCGGCGGCAGGAATGCCTTGGGTACGAGTACAAAGAGCCAGATCGTTCCGGCCAGGCAGATCGTCCAAATGACTGGCGAGACCCAACGATGTCTTAGAAACCACCAGAGCGATCCGCCATACATAGCAAGCACGCGCTTCTCGATGCCGCCGATCACTCTTTCCATCCAGGTCTTTTTCGAGCCCTCGCCTCGCTGCTTCAGCAGTCGCGCGCACATCAGCGGAGTCAGAGTCAGCGACACCAAACCGGATGCGAAGATCGCAATGACGATGGTGATTGCAAACTCGCGGAAGATGCGGCCAACCAGGCCTGACATGAACACCAGCGGGATAAACACGGCCGCCAGGGAGATGGTCATCGACATGATCGTGAAGCTGATTTCCCTGGCGCTGTTGATGGCCGCTTCAAACGGCTGCTCTCCTCGCTCCATTCGGCGCACAGTGTTTTCGAGAAACACGATGGCATCGTCAACCAAAAACCCGATCGCGAGCGTAAGGGCCATCAACGACAAGTTGTCGAGACTGTAGCCCAACGCACGCATCGCGATAAACGTGATGAGCAGCGACAGCGGCAGCGCCACAGTGGGGATGAGTGTGTCGGTGACTCGACCCAGGAAAGCAAAGATCACCATCACCACCAGGACAAAGGCGATCAGCAGCGTCGTTTCCACGTCGATGACCGAATGGACGATGCTTAGCGAGCGATCGTATATCGGCGTGACACGGATTGATCCGGGAAGCTCGGAGCTGATCTGCGGCAATACTCCCCGAATGCTCTTGGAAACTTCTACTGCGTTGGCGCCGGCCCGACGATTGACCGCCACGATTACAGTCGCAGACGGCACCTCGTATCCCCGGACCCAGAACCGCATGTTGACACGTTCGTCCTGAACCGAATCCTTAACTAACGCAACGTCGCGCAGGTACACAGGCGAGCCACTGGTGCCGCCCACGATCAAGTTGCTGTATTGCTCAGCATTTTCGAGTTGACCCTGGGGCCTGATGACCGCGGTTCCGGAGGTACTGTCTAATTGTCCCGCTCCGGTGTAGCTCGTTCCGCTTTTGATCGCGGCGCTCAGGTCGTCAATTGAAATTCCCCGGGCCCACATGGCCGAGGGGTTGGCCTTGATCCGAATAGCCGACTTGGTGCCATAAACGTTAACTTGCGAAACACCCGGCAGGATGCTGAGGCGCTGCCCGACCTGCGTGCTGGCGTAGTCGTAGAGTTGGCCTGACGTGACCGAGTCGCTGGTCATCGCGATGTACATGATCGGCTGGTCGTTAGGATTGGTTTTGGAATATGTAGGCGGTGAGGGTAGATCGGCAGGAAGACTGCTGATGGCCTGCGAAATCGCCGTCTGCACGTCAGTCGCAGCGGCATCAATGTTTTTGTCGAGCGCGAACTGGAGTGTGAAGGTTGCTACTCCCTGACTACTCGATGAGGTTACCACCTCGAGCCCGTTGATTTGCATGAACTGGCGTTCGAGGGGGGTGGCAATGTTGTTGGCAATTGTATCCGGACTCGCCCCCGGGTAGCCTACCGTCACCTGGATGACCGGATAATCTACCGCCGGTAAATCGTTAACAGGTAGCTGAAAGTAGCTCAATACTCCGAACAGGATTACTGAGAGCGTCAAGACCGCGGTCATGACAGGCCGGCGAATGAAAGGTTCCGAGAGGTTCATTATTTCGCCCCGTTGGCAGTGGCCGGACTTCCCGTGTCGCGTGGTTGCTCGATGTGGACCTTCCCGCCCGGCGTGACACCGAGTTGACCGTTGATAACCACACGTTCGCCGGGCTCTACTCCGTTTTCAACAACAATCAGTTCTCCCTGCCTTTGCCCCAGTGTTACCGGCCGCTGCTCGGCGCTCGAATCCTGCTTTACGACGTAAACAAACGAACCCTTGGCTGACATTTGCGGCGCAGTGGCAGGCACAAGTACAGCTTGATGAATTGTGTTTAATACGAGACGAATGTTGACGAACCGGCCCGGCCAAAAGCGATGTCCGGCGTTTGGAATCGTCGCGCGCAGGTTGACTGTACCGGTGGTGTTCTCAACGACATTGTTGAGAAACGTAAGCTGACCGATGACCGGATCACCCGGAGTCTCTGGCAGATTGACTTCCGCTCTTAACTTGCCGGCGCGCATTTGTTGCTGCACCTCCGCAAGATTGTTTTGCGAGATGGTAAAGTCAGCATAGATGGGATCCAATCGCTCGATCACCAGCAAAGCATTGCTGCTACCGGCGCCGCCACCACCCGAACTGTTGTTTGCCGAACCGCCGCCCGGGTTGACCACATTGCCGACGTCCACCAGGCGCTGGCCTGCGCGGCCGTCGATAGGCGCGCGAATGTAGCAGTAACTCAGTTGGACCTTCGCGCTCTCAACCGCGGCCGTATCCACCTTGATGGCTTCATCGGCGCTGTGAACTGCGGCGCGAGCGGAGCCAACGTTCGCATTAAGAGAATCCAGGTTCGCGCGCAGTTGCTCATACTGCTCGCGCGGAACAACTCCCTGCTCGACTAGCTGGCGATAGCGATTGACCTGTACTTCACCCCACTTCGCCTGCGCGATCTCCCTGGTGAGATTAGCTTCCGCCTGTTTCTTCAGCGCACTGTCTCTCGATACGTTTGCCTGGGCTTGCCGGAGAGCCGCTTCGAAAGGCCGCGTGTCGATCGTAAACAACATGGCGCCCTTCTTCACGTCTGCGCCATCTGTAAAATGGATCATGGTAATGCGCCCTGAGACTTGAGGTTGAATCGAAACAACTTCACGCGCGACTGTCTTGCCGATTGCATCGAGATAGGTGGGAACGTCCTGGGCAACAGCTACAGACACTGAGACTGCAGCCGGTGGGCGGTCAAAGCTTTGCTGCGCTTTGTTGGCGCAGCCCGTAAGGAAGATAGCCAACAATCCGGCTAGGCAAACCATTACTAGAAAACGCGAATATCTCATAGCCAAGTTCTCTAAGTCCTAGGTAGGGTCAGTTTGATGTCCGATAAGCTTTAGGTTGTCGCGGAGTCACGACAAACTAAAGTTTATCGGACACTTTCAACAAAACTGACCCACTACGAAGTCTTAGCTCTGGTCGGGGACAGGGCGATTATCATGTGCCGACACGCTTCAGGCAAACGCCGCTCATATTGTGAGCTACGTTTCGAGAGTCTGTTTTGTTGCATCGCATGAATCCATCTCCTAAAAAATGGATCCTCCGATTAATTGTTCGCGCATCTGCGCTGCCGCAAATCAGGAACCAGTCGCGTGTGTGGTCGCACGTAAAACGCCCATACTGGCGACTGATTCCTGGAATGCCCGACCCAACCGGCTAGTTTGGTGTCTATGGCCGCAATGGACACCTTCAACCGTGGGCGGCGGCTGCTATTCGCTTATCCATTTCCTCAGGGGACACATCTTCCACGTGTGTTGCAACATGCCACACGTGTCCAAATGGATCCTTTAGCGTGCCGGAGCGATCGCCGTAGAACTGATCTTGCAACGGCTTTTGTTCTTCACCCCCAGCTGCAAGTGCTTGCTTGAAGATGGTATCCACATCCTCCACGTAGATCATTATGCTTATCGGCGTGCCGCCCAGAGTTGTCGGACTCTTAGAGCCCATTTCGGGACTCTCATCGGCAAGCATGATCGGCGAGTCGCCAATCTTGATCTCCGCATGGCCCACCTTTCCTTCGTGATTCATGCGAAATAGCTCAGTCGCGCCAAACGCTTTCTTATAAAACTCAATCGCGTCGGCCGCCCCCTTGATGATTAGATACGGCGTCACTGAGTGGTAACCGTCAGGAATCGGTTTTACTTTTGCCATAATTGTTCTCCTTTTGTTGTTGTTGAATGTTTTGGCCTTTGACCTTAGTGAGTGCAAAGCCTTACGACCAGCAGCGACATGTCGTCTACGAGCGGGCCGGCGGCGGCGAAATCCTGAACGGCGCCTAGCACCGAAAACAGCATGGCATCGGCTGGGTCGGTGCGTGCGCGACGCAGCTGCGCCTTCAGGCGCTCGTAGCCAAACTCTTCATCTGCGCTATTCCGTGACTCGAGAATGCCGTCGGAGCAAACCATCAATAAGTCTCCAGCGTGCAGATCCACGCAGCCTCTAGCGAACGAAGTCATGGGAACCACACCGAGAAGCGGTCCGCCTTCGGAGAGTGATTCCAGTTGTCCATCCGCGCGTAACAGCAACGCAGGCGGATGGCCCGCGTTGCTGTATTCGAGCCTTCCGGTGATTGGATCGAGTCGTGCAAGAAACAGACTGGCCAGCGGCGCGACCGAGGACGTTCGGCAGAGGTCACTGTTCAGGTTCTCTACGATTGCCTCGGGCGCCGAGTTCACTGCGGCGTGCGTACCAACCAGCCCCACCATATGGGTGATCCACATCCCGGCAGCCAAACCCTTGCCGCAAATATCACCCAGCCCGAGGATTACACCACTGTCAACTTTGTCCGCGGTAACAAAGTCGCCAGGCACATGGCGAACGGCAAAAGTTTCGCTCGCAATCTCAAAATCGTTGTACCGCACCAGACGGGGGGCACAAAGGCGCCGGTGTACCTGCGCGGCTTCAACAAGCGCTGTATGCAGTTCCGCGTAGTCTTGCTGAAGTGTGGCGATCTTCAGTTCCAGTTCCATTTGGCGTGCCCGATTAAATGACTTCCGGCGTGGCAGTGGAGCCACCTGGACATCGATCGCCCGCCGAGTTGCCAACCCGCCATTGAACCCTGAAAAGCCCATAAAATTGTTAGACCTCAGCCAACGAATTTATAGCCACTTCCATGAACGGTTAGTATGAATCGCGGCTCCTCCGGATTCAGTTCCAGCTTCTGCCTAAGGTGAACGATGTGGGTGTCAACAGTGCGCGTGCTAGGGTAATTCTCATATCCCCACACCGCATCCAGCAGCCGGTCGCGACTTAACGTTTCCGCAGGATGGGAAATGAAGTACGCCAGCAGCGCAAACTCTTTCGCGGAGAGTTCAATAGGCGTGCCTGACCGCGACACCTCATTGCTGCGGACGTTAACCTCCACGTCACTGAACCGATAAACGTCCGGAATGCTGGCCTGAGGCGACACCCGTCGCAGCACCGCTTTAACCCGGGCCATCAATTCGCGAATCGAGAACGGCTTTGTAACGTAGTCATCGGCGCCCAGTTCCAGGCCCACAACCTTATCGATTTCCTGGCCGCGCGCGGTCAGCATGATGATGGGAATTGATGGCCGCTTGGCCTTCAGCTGCTTACAAACGTCCAGACCACTCATCCGTGGCATCATCACGTCCAACACCACAAGATCCGGATCATCGGTCAACGCGCGCTCGAGGCCAGTCGCTCCGTTGTCGGCGCTGATTACATCGTAGCCTTCGAACTCAAAGTTATCGCGCAAACCGGCTACCATTGCAGGTTCGTCCTCCACTATCAAGATGCGAGCTTTTTTGCCCGCGCTCGCGGCGGCGTCGCTTTTTTGTCCGGCTCTCGCGGCCACGTCCGGCCGGGGGTCAGTCGCGCCGTTGTTCTGTTGTCGAATCGAGTTCATTTTGGATTTCATTTTGCCTTTCACAAGACTGAAGCCCTCCTTAAACGGTCGGGCTAATGCCTTTGCGTTCGTGCCTTATTGCGTGGCCGGTACCAGCGGCAAGGACACAGTAAACTTGCTGCCTTTTCCAGGTATGCTTTCCACCTGCACTTCGCCTCCATGGGCTTGAGTGATGTGGCGAACCAATGATAAGCCCAGGCCGCTGCCCTTCGTGTTGTGCACCAGCGGGTCGCCCGTCCGGTAGAACTTCTCAAAGATTTTTGATTGCTCGCGCCGCGTGATGCCAATGCCGCGATCGACGACCTCGAGCTTCAACGAGTCATTCGCTCGATACAGCTTGACGCCAAGAAATTTCTCGTTGGCCGAGTATTTCAGCGCGTTGTTGACCAGGTTAACAAGCGCTCGCGCAATCGCTTCCCGATCCACTCGCACTCGTGGGATGCTCGCGTCGATGCTCTGCTCGAAAGCGAAGCCCTGTTGCTCGATTTGGTAGCGATAAGCATCAAGCGTGTTGCAAACCAGTTCCGCGATGTCAGTCTCACGGAAGTCATACTCCTTACGTCCCGCCTCGATGCGCGAGAAATCCAGGATGTTGTTGATCAGTGCGGTTAGCCGCTCGCTTTCCTTGCGGATGATGCGGTAGTACTCCTCCTTCTTTTCCTGCGTTGTGATGCGCCTCAGCTCGAGTGTTTCGGCGTACAAACGAATCAGCGCGAGCGGAGTGCGTAGCTCGTGCGACACGTTGGAAACGAAGTCAGCCTTCAAGTGGGCCAGCGCCATTTCCTTGCTGACGCTGCGATACGTCAGTATCAACCCGCCAATCATCAGCAATGAAAGTGCGCCCAGGATGAGAAAGCTCTGCAGCACCCAGCGACGCCCGATTGCATCGGCGGTGGTGCCCTGGAACTTGATACCTAACGCCAGCCCACGGAAAACGTCGTCCAGTTTGCGCGTGATCTCGGGCTTCCCTTTGCTCCAGCCAGACGAAGTGGCAAGCGGCTTGGCTTCATGACCACCTTCTTGCTCCGAAGGGTAGACCATCATGGCAAGCGGCTCCCCTTTATCTTCAGACAACTTCTGGGTGATCAACTCATCAAGCATTTCGGGAAAGAAGGTTTGCTTCAGGTAATTTGGGTCGAAGCTGGCTCCAGCCAGGACGAATCGGTCCTTGGACACGTCCGGTAAGACAAAAAGTGCAGTTGCCATGTAGGCGGCGCCCTCGGCCCGCTTTGTTTGACCGGTGTACCACATGATTGGCCGAGCCTTTTTGTGTATTTCTTCCACCAGCATTTTTCCTTCCATGCCGAACCACCCACTGAAAAGTCTCTCCATGACGTCACGTTCTTCGCGGCAGTAACTGTCATTAAGCTGCCGGGGTTGCGACCGGAACAGCATGCCCTTCTCACTATCGAAAATGAACACGTGCGCCAGCCAGGGATTCTTTGCCAGAAGGAGATCAAGCTTCTTAACTTTATCCGGCTCAAGATCGTTGTCTGGGGATGGGAAAAGGCTCTTCACCTCTTCCGTCATCGTGTAAGCCTTCTGGTTGAGCTTCTTCTCGGAGACGGCGAGCACATATTCGAAGTCGCGATGGATGAGACCCTCCACCTTTTTGTTGCGCTTGATGGATTCCAGGTGATGGAAATTGACATAGATGAGCGCCGCCGCCGGCAGTAGGACCGCGAGACCCAGGGTAAGCATTAGCCTGAAGCGGTTGTCGCGGCTCCAGAGCCTATTTCTCTTCAACCTCATATCACCTCCGCAGGGGGTCTTGCGTTATGCGAATGAGCATACGCCGGTGAGTATTAGGCTGTGTTAAGGAAAGGTAAAAAAATGTTAAGAGTTGTGAACTCCATCCTTCAACCCAAAGCACCAGGCGGTTGTCAGACCGTTGTCAGGTCGCTGTGAATGGTCGTTCCCAGGTTTGGCTCGCCGCAAACGACGATGCCGAAAAGGCCGCACGGCAGCAGGTAAGGACTACTTCTAAATCAGCCGATCGCGATCATCCTTTCGACAGCCCGGGCTGCCCGGGAACGAATATCCTCCGGAATCTCGACCACATATTGGTTTTTTTCCAACGACGCCAGCGTTTCTTCCAGAGTAATCTGATTCATGTGCGGGCAGCGAACGCTGCAAAGGCGCAACATTTCTTTTTCGGGATTCGCGGCAGCAATGTTCTCACCCATGGAGCATTCCGTCAGCAAGAGATAACGTGGCGCTTTCGTTTGCTCGACGTATTTGATCATCGCATTGGTGCTGCCTGAATAATCGGAGGCAGCGACTACTTCGGGGCTGCATTCGGGATGGGCGAGAATTACCACGTCAGGAAACTGTTTGCGAATGTCAATGATGTCAGACAAGGTAAACTTCTCATGCACTTCGCAGCGACCGGGCCATCCGATCATCTGATAGTCCAACTCAGACTTTGCGCCTTTGCGCAGATCCTTGGTTGGAAAGATGATATGCCGGCCGGTTTCTCTGGCGACGTTGCCGGCCAGGTACTCATCGGGAAGGAAAATGACCGTCGAGGCGTTGAGTGATTCGACTACCGCGACGGCGTTTGAAGAAGTGCAACATATATCTGACTCGGCTTTGACGTCCGCGTAAGTGTTGACGTAGGTGACCACCGGAACGCCAGGAAACTTTCGCTTCAACTCCCGTACGTCAGCCGCTGTTATGCTGGCAGCGAGCGAACAACCAGCCTTTTTGGAAGGCAACAACACAGTCTTTGTTGGATTAAGGATTTTCGCGGTCTCTGCCATAAACCGTACGCCGCAAAAAACGATGACGTCTTTGTCTGTAGTTGCAGCTTTACGAGCGAGGTCGAGCGAATCGCCGACATAATCCGGTATCGAATGGAAGAGTGCCGGCTCCATATAATTGTGGCCCAGGATGACCGCATTCCTTTCCCGCTTGAGCAGATTGATCTGCGCAGCTAAATCTGCCTTCAATTTGAGCTCGAAATCCGGCACGACATCGGCCAGCCTGGATTGCAGCCCGATATAAAGCCGATCAGAAGAAATCTCATTGCCCAGTACTGAAATCATGACTTTTCCCCAAGCTCGGTTCTGTTTGATGTCCGATAAGCTTTTATTAGCTTGTCGCTCAGTCACGACAAACTAAAGTTTATCGGTCACTTCAACGATACTGACACTACGCCTCAGTAGTGCCCACTTCTAATCAACCCAACGCAGGCTGACATCAAACGCCTTTGCGGAATGCGTTAGTGCACCCACAGAGATGAAATCCACGCCGGTCTCGGCAATCTCGCGAACGTTTGTCAACGTCACGTTTCCGGAAGCCTCCAACTTCGCCTGGCCGGCGCTGATCGCAACTGCTTGTCGCAGTTCGGCAATCGACATATTGTCAAGGAGAATCTGCTTTACTCCCAAAGCGAGCGCCTCCTTCACTTCCTGGATGCTCCTGGCTTCAACTTCGATGTCCAATTCGTGGCCGCTCTCACGCACCAGACGAATCGCGCTGCCTAAAGACCCTGCATAATCAATGTGGTTGTCCTTGATTAGCACCAGGTCATATAGACCAAAACGATGATTTCGGCCGCCACCGTGTTTTACCGCTTGCTTATCGCTGGCGCGGAGGCCCGGGGCGGTCTTACGAGTGTCTAGAACTACTGCGTTAGTTCCCTTGATGGCGTCAACAAACTGCCGTGTCAGCGTCGCAATGCCAGACATACGGCCCAGGAAGTTGAGCGCAGTTCGCTCTCCTGTAAGGATGGCGCGTGCCGAGCCCTCCAGTTCAAGGAGTGTCTGGTCGCGTCGGATGTGCGCGCCTTCCAGGAGAGTTGTACGGAAACGCATCTCGCCGTCTAACGCAAGAAACACAGCCTGAGCAACAGTCAGCCCTGACAAGATGCCGTCTTGTTTGGCGATGATCCGTGCAACAGTGTTGCCGTGCGGGCGCACAATGCCATTCGTAGTCACATCGCCAGTGCCGATGTCCTCACTAAGCGCCCGGCCAATGGCGGCGATAGTCTCGTCATCAAGCCCCAGACTTGCAACGCCCTCGCTGATTTCTTTGCTCAATCCGAAATGTTGGGTCGCAAAATAAGTCAAGTCTTAGGATAAGAATTCGTGAGGGTGAAAGCAACCGCAGGAACAACGGGGAAACAAGGAGTAATCGCCGTCTTTATCTTGTTGCTGAACATCTATCGGATCTATGAGCGTTTCGCAATAAAACCCATACCTGCACACCAGAAGTCGCACCGCAGCGCTAACGCCCTTAGTGACGACTAATCTGAATTAGAGCAACTTTCTAACCTAACCTTCACCACGGTTCACTAGTTTTCAAGAAGCAAAGCGGCAGGTTGAAAAGCCTCCCGCTTTTTCGTTACGCTCCTTTACACGCCAAGCGCGACAATTCTATGGTCAAACTAAAACCCAGCTATTTCAGCTTCCCACGCAATCCATTCGCAGTCGTTATCCGACCCGGTCATGTCAGGTTGCTTCTTGCGGTTGCCTGCATAACTGCGGCCAACTGGCAAAGCGTTTCATCACAGACGGCCACACCATCGCCGACGCCCGCACAGTTGCAGACATCCTCTTCGCCCCAGGATGCTGCTGATCGTAATCGGTCGGAACGCTCGGACATGCTGACAGGTGGGCACATCGAGGTTGCCGATTTTGAACCTGATCAGCCCGACATCCGCGTCACCTTAAACGTGCCTTCGTTTCGGCTGACGCTCTGGCAAAACGACAAAGAGGTAAAGTCTTACTATGTCGGCGTCGGGTTGAAGGAACATCCGATCTATGTCGGCGACCGCGAAGCGACCGAGATAATCTGGAACCCCGCATGGATACCTCCAGCCAGCGACTGGGTGAGCGAGATAAAGAGCGTACAGCCGGGTGAGATTATCAAGGCTAGCGACCCACGCAACCCGCTCGGCAAGATGAAAATTCCTTTGGGCGGGCGCTATCTCATCCATCAGGCAGCAAAACTAACCGACGTCGGTAACCTCGTCTCCCACGGTTGCGTGCGCATGCCGCGTCCCGATCTCTACGACCTCGCCGAGAAGATAATTGCGGCGCGGAGCGTGAACGTTTCGCGGAAACGAATCGAGGCGGCGAAGCGGAGCCTCAGAACACTGGTCGTGCGTCTCGAAGAACCTCTGCCTGTGGATATCAACTACGACACGCTGGTCGTCGAAGGTGGCATTCTTCACATTTATCCGGATGTGTACGACCGCGGCACGAATCGGCAATCGCGTTTGCGCGCGGTGCTTCAGGAGTCCAATGTTGACACATCGAATCTGGGCGATGCGATGATGAGGCAGATGCTACGGAAAGTGACACGCCGCACGCAGTTCATTGTGGACATAAGCAGCGTCGCGGAAGGTCGCGCGCTGCAAGACGGACACGTGATTCCTCTTATCCCGAAACGAGTAGGAAGCAGAAGGCACTAGGAAGACAGAACTAATTTTCCATTTGTCATTTTTCATTTGTCATTTGTCATTAGTGGATTCAGGTTGGACGTGCAACAGATGTCGGACTCGTCACCATGGTTGAGACGCGAGATAGGAACAGTCGACCAACATGTGGCGTTTATCCCGAATCAGAACCGGGAGCGGTAGCGACCGGCCAGGGAGTCAACTTTACCGGGTCGCGTATTTCAATCACTGATCGCGGTCACTCAAGTAACAACTACTGTTGAGCCCCAGGCTGGTGGGTGCCGAAACTGCGTAATAACTCCGCGCTGCCGTGTCATGAGGTCAGTACCACCTCGCGGTAGCGGGTGGGTCTCCTTCGGGATAGGTCGGTCTCGCACATTAATCATCCGCTCTATCATCTAACTTCCCCATCGAGAACCCACCGATACCGAGACTGTGTCAAAACTCAGTTGTCGGACTTGTGTGGTAACGGATCAGCGGGGGTAAACCGCCCTTCCCGACCTGAGAGATGATTTCAGTTGCGAGGCGGCGCCATGACCTTTTGCCTGGCCAATCACTACCATCTTAGCGGACGTATTCCCAGTGCCATGGCTCGTAGCAGTAAGGGCGGAAGCCAAAGCGCTCAGCATTGCGCACCAGCCACTTATAAACGGGTGTCTCCACTTGCAGTGCACGGTTTGAGTCTCTGGCATCGACTGGTTCGCCACCGACGTACAGATCCAGAGCACGTCCGGTGAAGTGCGGACTATTGACTGCCAGGCCGGCGGGTCCTGAATGGGGCGACTCGCGCCGGAGTTTCTCCTGATACTCCGGCGAGCGAAAGGCGGAAATGATCTTCAAGTATTTCTCTCCGGGTGTCAGCTCCCCGTGCGAAGTATGATCAAGGCCGAGCGAATGTTCGCCGACAGCGGCGGAGATCAGGCGCTTGTAAGCGGCGTAGGTCCGCCGTTCGACTTGCCTTAATTCTTCGGCGCGGGTAGGGTCGTAAAAATCCGAGACCGGCGCGATGAGCAATTCTTCAGGCCGCGCTAAGGATCGATCCTTTAGTCGCGCGTCCTGCCACGCCTTAATCATCGCGTAAAGCGTTTCGTCATCAAGTAACCCGCTGGCCTTCAGACCTGATTTTTCCTGCCAGCGAGCGACGGCAGAAGCAAACTTTGCGCTTGCCGGATCCTGATTTGTCCCGATGAGCCGGGAGATGAGTGGCGTGTAGAGATACCAGCCACGTTGTGGCTTTCCGCCAAACGTCCAGTTGAGGTCGGTGCGCAGCAGCGCGTTTGTGCGCGCCGCTTCATCGCCCGATTTAGCCGCACGCTTCGATTGGCCGCGGCTAGTGGTGGCCTGCAGAAAAACGATAACGAATAAGACGCCGACCAAAGATAGCAGTGCGAAGTAAACTGTAAATCGCTTCATGACGTGATTTTTGACTAAACGACCCAAACCTCACTGATCGCTCACGCTGCCCAGCCTTTGTGGAGTTCGCAAGTGAATCGTAAATTAACAGTTTGCGGCACACCATCCAGCCGGCGGACTCCTTACTTCTTGCGCGGCACTCTTGGACTCAGCTTAATGACAACTTCGTCGCGGATCAGATCGTCGACCTTGCCCGCATAGACGATGCCAAAATCCTTCCGATTGATCGCAAACTCTGCATCAACTGCCACGTTGTCCGGGGTGACCTGGATGGTGGCTGGAAAAGTGATCGACTTCTTTACTCCGTGCAACTCAAAGTTGCCGGTCACAGTGTGCGTCGGGCCGCCGCTACTGCTCGGCTCGATCTTCGTGGAAACGAAAGTCGCTTTGGGAAACTTGGCCACGTCGAAGAAATCAGCCGTCTTCAGGTGGCTCGTCAGTTGATCATCATCGGCTACGACCGATCCCGTGTCGATATCAATCGTCACTCGACTGCCGGGAATATTGTCGGCCACCAGCTCGATCGTCCCATTGAACTGCTTGAATGATCCGTGGTGGGTCCTCGTAACTTTGGAGGCGATGAACTCCACCTTGGAGTTTTCCGGCGAAATCACGAGCGTCTCCGTTCCCGCAGGCTTCGCCGCGTTTGACTCCTGGGCCGCATTCCCGACAGTCGCTTTCGGCTTGTCGGCCGCCGGATTAGCGCAACCGTAAGCCAGCGCCGCAATGATCAGGAGAATAACCATGGATAGGTAACTTCGCATTTCGTTTCCTTTCTATTCTTGCTGATATCTGTGCTGAAAAAGGCTGCCGGGAGATTAGGCGAACAGTTTAACAACGTCAGAGATAAGAGAGCCACCAGTCTCGACGGCGAGCTTTGACGCCGGCAAACCACTTGGACATGGGATAAACCAATAATACGCCAAGGGCCCAACAAACATAGACCACCCAGAGCCGGAATCCCACGCCTGCCGGCGGCGGGCCGCTGAATTTTTCGATTGGGCTGACAAACTGGTACGCGACGGGCTGCCTCGCAATTAACCCGACGACAACAGCTATCAAGTGTGCGGTATACCATTGCAGTACATAGAAAAAAAGCGGCACACGGCCAAAAGTGATTAAAGCATTCCGCAGCTTGATGAATACCGATTGCGATCCAGACTTCAGCGCCTGTAATAAAGCATTCGATTCGAACCATGCCAGCGCAATGATCGCGGGACCGAGTGTCATCAACAGGAACAACAACGAAGGTGGATATTTCGTCGTGTTCAGAAAGGAAAGCACCGTGAACATCGTGCTCCTTTGTTGCGCCCACTTTGCGGGATCACCGTATAAATTGATCGCACGCAACACAATGAACAAAACCGTCGCCATGCTTCCGAGCGCAAGTAAGAGCCGCCGGCGTTGTGCTGATTCCTTCCGGTAAAGCTCGCCGAATGCATATCCAACAGCCATTACTCCAATCCAGGGAATTAACGGATA
Source organism: Acidobacteriota bacterium (assembly GCA_046726155.1). Classification (GTDB taxonomy): domain Bacteria; phylum Acidobacteriota; class Blastocatellia; order Pyrinomonadales; family Pyrinomonadaceae; genus PSRF01. The sequence continues at coordinate 3,066 of JBKOZZ010000061.1, read as the reverse complement.
GACCACAAGAATAACGGGGCCTGGGAAACCCACGACCGGAAATACCTGAAAAGGCTGATGCGCAATCATCCAAAGCTTGGCCCCGAAGCCTGGCACGGCACTGCCGGGTCCTCGCCATCCTTGCACCTTGAATCGGTCCAGCAGGTTGTGAAGCGCAATCATGGCGATTCCAAAACCCGCAATCACCCTCACGGGCAAGTGAATCAATGCTGCCAGGAGAATCATTGACACACCGATGACCCAAATCACCTGCATCATGCCAAGAAAACGGTAGTCAAGACTGAAGAACATTCCAAAACGCACCACAGTAAATTCGAGTACGATTAACCAGATGCCGCGGGTAATGAGAAAACGTGACGGCTCACGCTTGCTCTTGCCGCGGGCAAACTGGAGATAGGCTCCGGTACCGGCGAGAAACACAAAAACTGGCGCGCAAAAGTGAGTAATCCAGCGCGTAAGAAAGACAGCGGTCGTAGTCTTGGTTAAGTCCGTGGGATCGAACAGAAAAGAGCCCGAGTGAACAAAGTCCCGCGTATGGTCGAGCATCATTACGACCATCGCAATGCCTCGTAGCAGGTCGATCGAGTCGATTCGCGCGCGTGATGGTTTTACTGGCTTAGGTGGAGCGCTAACCTGCGCCTGAGGAATAAACTCGGGACTAATGTTCTGCGCAGGAATTGAAGTTGACATAAAAACTCTTGGGCGATGTTGCTTCGGTCGCGCTCACAATTCAATCTGCCGTGCAGATACAACCTGCTCCATTGAACGCAGTGCCTCGAGCGTTTCCTGATCAACGGCGGCGTCAACTTCAATCACCGCCATTGCTTCCCCGCCCCGCTCCCGACGCCCGAGGTGAAAGCGGCTAATGTTGATGGCGTGTTCTCCCAATATCGTGCCAACGCGGCCGATGACTCCCGGCACATCGCGGTTGCGCATCACGAGCATATGACCCTGGGGAATCGCCTCGATATGAAAGCCGTCGATTTCAGTGATACGGCCCTCGCGTGTTTGTTCGCCGAAACCAAAGATGGTCCCCGCCAGCGACTGCTCCACGACATTAGTCAAGACCCGGGTGCGAATCGCGGGAACGAAATCTGAGCCGGCGCGATAGTAACTCGTAGTAACATTGATGCCGCGTTCTTCAGCGATAAGAAATGCATTGACGGCGTTGACTCGCGCGCTCACATCGCGCAGCAGGCCGGCAAGGAACGATCTAGTCACCGGAGCTGCGTTCAGTTCTACGATCTCGCCCGCAAATTCGAGTTTTACTTCTCGCACTGCACTGTCGACCAGTTGCGCTTGAAAGCGGCCCAGCTTCTCGGCCAGCTCGATATATGGCCGCAATAGCGCCAGCTCCTTAGTTCCCAATGAAGGAACATTCACAGCGCCACGCAAAGCACCACTCAACAGGTAATCACGCATCTGTTCGGCCACCGTGAACGCCACGCCCTCCTGAGCTTCAGCGGTTGAAGCACCCAGGTGAGGTGTTGCAATCACTTCATCGAGCAGCAACAAAGGATAGTCCGGCGGCGGTGGTTCCTGAGCGAAAACATCCAGAGCGGCGCCCGCAACTGTGCCGCTTTTAATGGCGTCGTAGAGCGCGCTTTCATCCACAAGCCCGCCCCGCGCGCAGTTGATAATGCGTACGCCCTTTTTCATCCGGGCAAAAGCAGCACTACCAACAACGCCTCGCGTTTCCGCGGTCAGCGGCGTATGGACGGTGATGAAATCCGCACTTGCGAAAAGTTCGTCAAGTGGAGCCAGCTCGATCTCCAGATCACGCGCCTGCTCCGGCGCGATGAAAGGATCAAAGGCAACGATCTTCATCCCGAACGCGCGAGCCCTGGCCGACACAGTCCTCCCTATCCGTCCCAAGCCTATGACTCCCAATGTCTTGCCCTGCAACTCGACGCCAATAAACGATTTTCGAGCCCAACGCCCCGCCTTGAGACTGCTGTTAGCCTGCGGAACACGGCGAGCCAGCGCAATCAATAGCGCAATCGTGTGTTCGGCAGTGGTAATGGTGTTGCCATCAGGCGCGTTCATTACCACGATGCCGCGCTCGGTCGCCGCCGGCACGTCGATGTTGTCCACGCCGACACCGGCGCGCCCGACAACACGCAGCGTCGTGGCGCTGTCCATCAAATCCGCGGTGACTTTGGTTTCGCTGCGAACGACCAGCCCAGCGCAATCCGAGAGCGCCTGGCGCAATTCCGCTACATCGAGTCCGGTTCGCTTCTCTACCACGAAACCGGCGTCACGCAAGGGTTGAAGACCGGTATCGCTGACTTCATCAGCTACAAATATTTTATTTTGGCTCATTGGTGTGCGCGGATTATAGCGGTTTTTATTTGGAGGTGTCTCGTTGGCGAGCTAATGATAGACTCTTCGCGGCTTAACAGCTAAGTAACGCAAACTGTTGGTTTTCGTCATTAACCTAACAATCGTAGTATTTTAGTTGCAACCCAAAAACAGTTTGTGCGCTACGGATAGGGACAAGTTAAGTGATTACCACTGTCTGCCTGAATAACAACACAAAAACGTTTGCCGAGAACTGCCTTGCCGCTGACATCAGTGAACTACGTGAGGCGGAAGAGAATGTCATCTGGGCCGACGTTAGTGATCCCACCAGTCGTGACTTTGAAGAGCTGGCCGAAGAGTTTGGCTTTCACCATCTTTCGATCGAAGACTGCCGCAGCGAGCACCAGCGTCCAAAAATCGAGGAGTATCCCGGATACTACTTCATGGTGCTTTATGAGGCCCAAGTTGCCGGTCCGAATGACAGGCTCGAATTGCGCGAACTGAATATCTTTCTTGGCAAGAACTATCTCGTTACCGTCCACAGCCGGCCTATTCGCGCCATCGAAACCGCTGCCCGGCTCTGGCGCGAATGGATGGACCGCTCAGAACAGGGAGCGGGATTGTTGGCGTATCTTTTGATAGACGCTATTGTTGATGATTATCTTCCGCTGCTCGACCTCATTAGCGAACGTATGGATGAACTCGAAGACTCAATCTTCGGCGAATGGCGAGCAGAAGTAATCGAAGACATATTCAACGCCAAGA
>JBKOZZ010000060.1:0-18063 GCA_046726155.1 Acidobacteriota bacterium | reverse complement strand
TTGTTGGGTTGGCTGAAGGATCGCGTGAAACTAACTCGCCAGAACAGCGTTAACCTTGGAGAAACCTAAAAGTACAAAGCGCGTGAGCGTATCAAAAGGGCGAGCCAGTGATGGCCCGCCCTTTTAGTTTGCAGCTTACGGGGTGTTTCGTGTACTGATAAGCATCCGCCGGCGCTGGGTTTGATCCAATCGTATTGAAAAGAGCGGGATCCGCTAATCCAACATTGAGCGAATCGTAGCCGCAGCCGCCTGAACTCGCGTTGCATGGCGCCGCCAGAATTGGTGTGTAGCCGTAGTGCGAGAAGTTTTGGGCATTGGTGTACTTTGGACTCCCGCGATCAACATTTTCACTGGGACCGCGGGCGTCTCGCCCGCCCGCGTACGGCAGGCGCAAGCATCGGGAGTTAAAGTCAACGTACCTCGGAGCGGGCGGGACGCCCGCGGTCCCAGTGAAGACGTTGACGCTGCCGGAAACTACCGTACTTATCTGGGAATTTCTTTCGCAAGCTCCCGCTTTAGTAATTTCCCCGTCGGCCCTTTGGGAATGTCTTTCACGATGCGCACGCTCTTGGGGCACTTGTAATCTGCGAGGCGTTCACGGCAAAAAGCGGTGAGCTCTGCTTCAGTTGCTTCCCTTCCCTCTTTCAACACAATGAAGGCCGCCACCTCTTCGCCGTAGAGCGGGTCAGGAACGCCGATCGTTGCAGCCGCGGCTACTGCCGGGTGTTCATAGAGAACTTCGTCAATCTCTCGCGGATAAATGTTCTCACCACCGCGTATGATCATGTCGCTCTTGCGATCGACGATATAGAAGAACCCATCGCCATCGCGATAGCCGACGTCGCCGGTGTGAAACCAGCCGTTGCGAAATGCCGTCGCGGTCGCTGCTTCGTTCTTGTAATAGCCCTTCAATATGTTTTCGCCACGAAGTACGATCTCGCCGAGCTCGCCGTTGGCGACCTCCCTGTCCTGGTCATCGACGATCTTCATCTCGTTTCCTATCGGCTGGCCGCAGGAACCAGGCCTGCGGCGCTTGTCCGGCGGATTAAAAGTTGAGCGACAGGTTGATTCAGAGAGTCCATAGCCTTCGATGACCAGACAGTCAAAAACCTCTTCGAAGCGTTTCAGAACCTCGGCCGGAACAGGCGCCGAGCCGCACATGGCAAACCGCAGCTGGTCGGTCTTCAGTCCTTTGGGAACACCATCGGGATATGTCGTCAGCAGCATCGACAGCATTGTTGCTACTGAACCAAACGAGGTGATCTGGTAGTCAGAGATGATTTGCCAGAAACGCGAGGCGGAAAATTTTGGACTTACCACCGTTGAGCCGCTGGCATATAACGCCGCCATCGTTGTAACTGATACCGCGTTCATGTGAAAGAGTGGCATGACGGTCAACAGTCGATCGACCTTGCTGAATCCGAGCCACTGGCTAATCTGCCTGGCATTGGCAATCAGGTTGCCGTGCGTTAGCAAACATCCCTTTGGTTTTCCCGTGGTGCCGGAGGTATAGATGATGATCGCTTCGCTATCGAGATCGATGTCCGAAAGACTTAAGTTTGTGGAGCTTGCAGCGCTCGAGTGATCACTGAACTCCATTGTGGCCAGCGCCTCATCGTCAAACGTGATCACTTCTCGCAACCCTGGCAGCTTGCTTTTGATGCTCTCGATGGTGGGAAGAAAATCGGAGTGAAGCAGCAGAGTCCGGGTTTCTGAATCCGAAATTACATATGAGATCTCCTGGGCCTTCAGCAACGAATTAATCGGGCCGGCGATGGCGCCCAATTTCCAACAGGCAAAATAGGCGATGATGTACTCGGGGCTGTTCGGCATTAATAAGCTCACCACCTCCCCTTTGCCAACGCCTCTCGAACTCAACAAACGCGATGCTCTGTCTACGGCAGACTCAAATTCCGCATAGGTAAACTTCCGCCCGTCCACCTCCGAAAAAAGAAAACTCTTTCGTGGATTGATGTCTACTCGTTGCGCAAGCAGTTCATCGAGGTTATTTGGTTCAGAGGAACTCGGGTTTCGCGAAGTATTCGTCATTTGGCTTTGGTCAAGCGAACCTTGAGATGTTTGCGATAGGCTCAATGTAATATCTGAACAACCACGGGCCCGAGTAGTGATTTTGCAAGCCTCTTCATCTTGAGCGAAACCGCAGCAATTGTAGCCATACGTGGTCAGATCCAGAAGCACTTGTTGTACAATAACAATCCCGCAACCAACAACTCATGCGGCAGGTTTTGGAGAGTTCTCAAACGAGTAGAGAGTACATGGATACGTATCGAAATTTTATCGACGGCCAATGGGTCGAATCCACTTCGTCGAAGAGCGTCAACAACATCAATCCCGCAAACACTGAGGACGTGATTGGAACAGTAAAGCAAGCCACGCGAGACGAAGCGAAGCGGGCCGTGGACTCGGCGGCGGAAACTTTCGCCAGCTGGCGCGCTATGCCGGCGCCTTCGCGTGGAAGAATTGTGGCGCGGGCGGCTCGACTGCTGGAAGAGCACAAAGAAGAGTTGGCGCAAATCCTGACTCGAGAAGAAGGAAAGACGCTGGCCGAGTCGCGTGGAGAGCTGCAACGGTCAATCAACGTCGCGGAGTTTTGTGCTGGTGAATCGCGGCGCATGAATGGAGAAACGATTCAGTCGGAGCTGCCTGCAAACTTCGCCTACACCATAAGACAGCCGCTCGGTGTTGTCGCCTGCGTTACACCCTGGAATTTTCCGGTGGCCATTCCGATTTGGAAGATCGCCCCGGCGCTAGTGGCTGGAAACACTGTAGTCTTCAAACCCGCCACGCTTACTCCGGCAACCGCGGTGCGCATAGTCGAATTGTTCGCGGAGGCCGGAATACCTGGCGGGGTTTTGAATCTGGTATTGGGATCGGGCTCCGAAGCCGGCGATGAAATAATCAATCACCCGGCAGTAAAAGCCGTTTCTTTTACCGGCTCAAACGAAGTGGGAATTCGCCTCTATGAAGAAGTCTCAAGACGCGGCGCAAAGGTCCAGTGCGAAATGGGTGGCAAGAATCCGGTGGTGATTCTCGAAGACGCGGACCTGGATCTGGCAGTCGAGTCGACTGCGCAGGGGGCATTTGGTTCATCAGGCCAGCGTTGCACCGCCACTAGCCGAGCCGTGGTGGTTAACGACATTGCGGATGAATTTGTGGAGCGCATTGCGAAGCGCGCCGGGACCATGCGCATTGGCGACGGCATGGACCCGAATACCGAAATGGGCCCAAGCGTGGATGAAAGCCAGTTTAAGACCGTCCTTAAGTATATTGACATCGGCCGAGAAGATGGCGCCACACTCGTTTGCGGCGGTTCTCGGGCCACCGGCGACGGTCTCGACAAAGGCTTTTTCGTAAACCCCACAGTCTTCGATAAGGTGACGCCCGACATGCGCATCGCGCGCGAAGAGATTTTCGGCCCCGTGCTGTCCGTCCTGCGCGTGAAGAATTTCGAAGAAGCGATGCAAGTGGCAAACGATACGGAATACGGACTGTCGTCGTCCATCTTTTCCAATGATGCGGCGCGCATTTTCCGTTTTGTCGATCAGATTGAAACTGGCATGACGCACATCAATTCGCCGACCACTGGCGGCGAGGCGCACATTCCATTTGGCGGAATAAAAGGCACCGGCATTGGCGATCGCGAACAGGGATCGACGGCGCTGGATTTCTACACGGAATTGAAAGTTGTTTACGTCGATTACACGGGACGAAAGCGCGAAGGGAATTTGTATTGATCTTCGCTAAGTTGGTCTTAAAGCAAGGCCAACTCGCCAATTGGCCCAACAGGGATCGGCTTCAGCTATGGCCCAACTGGCGTTTACAATTTGAAATCCATTCGTAAAGAGTTGATGATCTCATCCACATTTGACTAATGATTATCTAGCCACTAATGGTAGGTAAGAAAGGCTGATATGACCGTTCCTTACAAAGCAATCATAAGAAAAGATGGAGATTGGTGGATCGGCTGGATAGAAGAGATATCTGGCGTCAATTGTCAGGAAAGAACCAGGGAAAAATTAATCGACACGCTACGCATCACGCTGGGAGAAGCACTTGAGATTAATCGAAAAGAGGCAATCGATGCGGCCGGATCTGATTATGAAGAAGAATTGATCGCGCTATGAAGCGCAAGGAGCTGATTCGCTATCTTCGTTCCAAAGGTTGCGAATTTCTCCGCGAAGGCGCTAATCATTCGTGGTGGCACAATTCCGTCTTGAACAAGAGATCCCCGTCCCAAGACATAATGAGATTCGAGACTTGCTAGTAGAGAAGATCTGCAAGGATCTTGGTATTCCCGGGGTAAAGGAACGAGAATGAGCACTGTTGAAACACAAACAACTTCATCGGAGACCGTCCGCAAACACAAAGAGTTTCTCTTCCCTGCTGTTGCCACTTATTACGAGGAGCCTTTGGCGCTCGTGCGCGGCGAAGGGTTTCACGTTTGGGATGATCAGGGAAACAAGTATCTGGACTGTTTTGGCGGCGTGCTCACGGTTAGTGTTGGCCATGCAAATCCCAGGGTGAATGAAGCGATCATTAATCAGGTCAAGACGCTACAACACACCTCGACGCTTTACGCGAACAAGCCGCAATCAGATCTTGCGGAAAAACTTCATCAGATCACACCGGGCCGTTTGAAAAAATCTTTTTTTACCAACAGCGGAACTGAAGCGGATGACACGGCGATTCACGCCGCAAAACTAGCCACCGGCCGTCACGAGATTGTCGTCCTGCGTCATAGCTACAGCGGTCGCTCAGCTACCTCGCTCTCGGCGATGGGTCATGCACCATGGCGGCCATTGCCCGCGCAGGTTGCCGGCTTCGTTCACGCACGCGCGCCCTATTGTTATCGTTGTCCTTTCAAACTTACGTACCCGGAATGTGGTCTGGCGTGTGCCAACGACATTGAAGAATTGATCATGACAACGACGACTGGTGAAATCGCGGCGTTCATGGCGGAACCCATTCTTGGTGTAGGGGGTTTCATTGTTCCCCCACCGGGTTATTTCGAACGGGCCGTAGAGATCACGCGCAAGCATGGCGGACTGTTCATTGCAGACGAAGTGCAAACTGCGTGGGGACGCACCGGTCATAAATGGTTTGGCATTGAACACTGGGACGTCGATCCTGACATCCTCACTTCCGCAAAGGGACTTGGTAACGGAGTGCCTGTTGGTATCACCGTAGCGACGCCGGAAGTGGCCGACAAGTATCCGGGCCTGACTTTCTCGACCTTTGGCGGCAACCCTGTCTCCATGGCGGCTGCGCTTGCGGTTATTCGCGTGATCGAAGAAGACGATCTGAAAGAGAACGCTGCTGTAGTCGGCGTCTACCTGCGCCAGTGCCTCGATCAGTTGAAGGACAAATACCCGGTCATCGGCGATGTGCGGGGCTTGGGACTGATGCAAGGGCTTGAACTCGTGAAGGATCGCGAGACTAAGGAACCGGCGCCGCAGGCCGTTGCGAGAGTTCTTGAAGAGACGAGGCGGCGAGGCGTCCTTATCGGCAAGGGCGGACTCTACGGCAACGTGATCCGCACTGGCCTTATGCTCAACTCTTCAAAGGATCACGTTGACCAGTTGATTGAAGCCCTCGACGCGGGGTTTGCAGCCCTAAACTAGCCGGATGAAATTCCAGGAATAACTATTAGTGGCGGATTTAGCCGGATAAACGAGGTCAGAAGTAAATTAACATAACCGTAATGAGGTGTTTCAAATTGGCGTAATACCGCGTTGATTCGCGGCCATTAGTCTTCGCAGGTCAGCTCTCTATAGCCAGCAACAGCTCAGTTTTTCGCAACAATTTCCAGTGAAACCGGAAACGTGCCTCCCACGTATTAATTGTTTCTGATTAGTTACTGCATTTCCTTAAATCAATGAAAGAGGTTCTATGACAAGTTTTTACCGCAAATTCCTCGTATTTGTGTTTGCTCTTCTCTGCGTAATCATGCTGGCCGTGGCTAAGCCGCGCGCGGCATTTGGTCAAGCCGCCACGCAACCTCCAATAATTGATCGCGAGCTCTTCTTCGGAGACCCGGAGATTTCCGGCGCCCAGATTTCTCCCGATGGAAAGTTCATCGCGTTCGTGAAGCCTTTCAAGGGCACGCGAAACGTCTGGGTCAAACGCACGGAGGAACCATTCGACGCCGCGAAACCCATCACTGCCGACAAAAGCCGCCCGATTGCCCAGTATTTCTGGAGTCGCGATGCGAAGTACATTTTGTTTGTACAGGACAAGGCGGGTGACGAAAACTACCTGGTCTATGCGGTCAACCCTGCTGAGAGTCCCGCCGTCGGCGCAGACGTACCTGCTGCCCGGAACTTGACTGATGCAAAGGGCGTGCGGGCCCAGATTTTTGCTGTGCCCCGCAGCGAGCCGGACGCGCTCTATATTGGACTCAATGATCGTGACCCGGCCTGGCACGATCTGTACAAAGTGAAAATCTCCACCGGCGAACGTTCACTGGTTCGCAAAAACACTGAACGCATCACCAGGTGGATCTTTGATTTGAAGGATCAGCTGCGATTGGCGACACGTTCTGCGGATAATGGCGATACGGAAGTGTTGCGCGTCGACCCTGCCGGCTTCACCAAAGTTTTCAGCTGCACCGTGTTTGAGACCTGCGAGCCCGTGCGTTACCACAAGGATGGGCAGCGCGTCTATTTCGAAACCAACAAAGGCGAGAACATCGATCTAACGCGACTGGAACTTTTCGATCCGGCGACCGGCAAAGAGGAGTTAGTCGAATCGGATCCGATGAAACGCGTAGACTTCGGCAATGCTAGTTTTTCCGAGGTCAGCGATGAGCTTATTTCCACCTCCTACGAAGACGAGCGCCAGCGTATCTATTGGAAGGACAAATCCTTCGAAGCCGATTACAAACTGCTGCAAAAGCAGTTGCCGGGTAAAGAGATTGGCTTTATTAACGGCACTAAGGATGAGCGTCTTTTCCTGATCGTGGGAAACAGCGACACCGAACCAGGGGAGCGTTATCTGTTTGACCGTAACACGAAAAAACTAACGCTTCAGTATCGGATTCGCGAGAGGTTGAAGCGCGATTATCTCGCACCGATGACGGCAGTCCGCTACAAGTCGTCTGACGGGCTGGAGATTCCTGCCTACCTAACGCTGCCCAAAGGCGTCCCCGCGAAGAATCTGCCGGCAATTGTGCTCCCACATGGCGGGCCCTGGGGTCGCGATTCGTGGGGTTACAATGGCCTGGTCCAGTTTCTTGTCAACCGTGGCTATGCTGTGTTGTCGCCGAATTTTCGCGGGTCGACTGGGTACGGTAAAAAGTTTCTCGACGCCGGTAATAAACAGTGGGGCGACAAGATGCAGGACGATGTAACCTGGGGCGTTAAGTATCTCGTGGCCGAAGGCATCGCCGACCCGAAACGCGTGGGCATTATGGGCGGCTCCTACGGTGGATACGCCACGCTGGCGGGCGTCACCTTTACACCAGACATTTACGCGGCCGCAGTAGATATTGTTGGGCCATCAAATCTCATCACTCTCCTTGAATCCATACCACCCTACTGGGAGTCCATTCGCAAACTTTTCTATGCGCGCATGGGCGATCCTGCTACTTCGGACGGAAAAGCGCAGCTCGAACGGCAATCGCCGCTGAATCACGCGAGCAAGATAAAGACACCGCTACTGGTGATACAGGGCGCAAACGATCCGCGCGTCAATAAGCGCGAGGCCGATCAAATTGTCATTGCTCTACGCGAGCGCAATTATCCAGTTGAATATCTGGTAGCGCCCGATGAGGGTCACGGTTTTGCGCGACCTATTAATAACATGGCGATGTTTGCCACTACCGAGAAGTTTCTCGCTAAGTATTTGGGTGGGCGCTATCAGGAATCGATGACGCCGGAAATTGCTCAAAGACTTAAGGAAATTTCAGTGGACGTGAAGACGGTCACGCTGCCTAAAAAGACGGCGCCAGTTGCCGAAGCTGCACCGAAGCCGGCAACTGACTTGCAGGTGCGTACGGCTGATTACAAAGCGTCAATCGTCTTTGGTGGACAAACGATTCCGCTAACCGTAAAGACCGAAGTCAAAGATGCAGGCGCGTCCTGGCTGGTCACCGAAACTGCCACCACGCCCCAAGGCGACATCGTGGACATTTCCACGATCCAGAAGGGCACATTGTTGCTTACGCATCGCAGCATCAAACAAGGTCCGATGTCCATCGAGGTCGAGGTAAAAGATAACAAGGCCAGTGGAACGATGAGCATGAACGGGCAGGATCGTCCGATTGCGGTTGACCTGGGTGGCGCTCTTTTTGCCGATGGAGCTGGCAGCTACGATGTAATCGGCGCCTTGCCGCTGGCCGCTGGCTATAGCGTCGGCTTCCGTAACCTCGATGTGCAAAAACAGAAACTGCAGCTAAAGCAGTTGAAGGTTGTGGGCACCGAGAGTGTTACTGTACCGGCAGGAACCTTCGATGCTTATAAAGTTGAAGTCACATCTCCGGACAATGACGCGGACAAGACGACTGTCTGGATCGCGAAGGACTCCCGGAAGGTACTCAAGATAAGTGCCGTGCTAACGCAACTGAACGGCGCGATACTGACGTCTGAATTGACGCAGTAGGTAACGAGCCGGGTTTAATGACACCTAACGGCGGCTGGTTCCTCTTGGTTCCAGCCGCTTTTTTTGTGAAGCTGACCCTGCTCGATGAAACTAGCTAATCGCGGCTCTGCCGCCTGATGTGCGGAAAGGCTTTGCCTTTCTGTAACCTAACCTCGGCTCACGAGGCTGCGCCTCAATTCTCCGGCTACAAGATTCTTTGCTTAGGGCTTTGCCGCCTGATGTGCGGAAAGGCTTTGCCTTTCCGTAACGCCTAACCTAGGCTCATGAGGCTACGCCTCATGCACACTATATCAAGAGATACCCCCTGCGCTTTATCTAACCGCTGTCGCCAAAGATCGACTTCCCGTCTTTCGCACCGATACTCTCAAGGTAGTAACTTGCAGAGCACTCAACGAAGCCCGAAACTCCGCAGGCTTTTCAATCTATGCTTATGTAGTAATGCCTGACCATTTGCATGCGATAACCGACGCTTTTCTCAAACCGTCCAAGATACTGCGCTTCATAAACGGAATCATAAGCCGCCGGGTTATTGACCATCTCAAGGAGCACGGCCATAATTCGTCACTCCAGAAGCTCAGGCACGAGACCAAGGAACGCGAGTATCGCTATTCGCTTTGGGATCACCATAGCAATGTATTTTCAATCACAAGCGAAGATATGCTGATGCAAAAAGTGAATTACATCCATCAGAACCCGGTCAGGGCCGGTCTAGTCGAGCGAGCAGAAGACTATCGCTGGTCGAGTTTCCGTTGGTGGAAGGGCTGCCCTCTTGAAGATGAGCCTCTAAACGAGCCGATCGGAAAGGCAAAGCCTTTCCGCACATCAAGCGGCATAGCCGCGCTCCATTTGATATTTGCGCAAAGCGCTGTGAACATGAGCGCCTTCTAATTACCAAGGAGTCATCTCTTAATGAAAACCCTAATCCGTAACGGCCGTGTCATCACGGCCACTGACGACTACAAAGCTGACATCCTGATTGAAGACGAGGTTGTCTCCGTCATCGGGGCCAAGCTGCAGATGGAAGCGGACAACGTGGTTGATGCCGCCGGCAAGCTCGTCATTCCAGGAGGCATTGATCCGCATACGCACATGGAACTTCCCTTCGGCGGCACACAATCGTCCGACGATTTTCTCACCGGCACCCGCGCCGCGGCATATGGGGGCACAACGACAATCATCGATTTTGCGGTGCAGTACAAAGGCGAGTCGCTCATCCAGGGCATTGACAACTGGCACAAGAAGGCGGAAGGCAAAACCGCAATCGATTATGGCTTTCACTTAATTACGACGGAACTGGAAGACAGTCAGATCGAAGAGCTGCACACGGCGATGGACGAGGGTGTCACCAGTTTCAAGATGTTCATGGCTTACCCCGGAGTCTTTCTGGTTGACGACGCCACAATTTTTCGCGCCATGTCCGCCGCCGGCGAGCGTGGCGGCCTGATATGCATGCACGCGGAAAATGGAATCGTCATCAATGAGATCATCAAGCATGCACTGGCCAAAGGTCACACTGCACCCAAGTATCACGCGCTGACTCGCCCAACGATTGCCGAAGCTGAAGGCGTGCATCGAGCAATTGCGATTGCCGAAATGGCTGAGTCGCCGGTTTACATCGTGCACCTGTCTTGCGCTGACGCGCTTAACCAGGTCCGCCAGGCACGCGATCGTGGCCTACCGGCCTTCGCGGAGACATGCCCGCAGTATCTTTTCCTTTCCCTGGATAACTACGATGAACCGGGCTTCGAGGGCGCGAAATATGTAATGACTCCCCCACTGCGTGATAAGTCGAACCAGGCAGAGCTTTGGAAGGGTTTGAAGATGGACGACCTCCAGGTTATCTCAACGGACCATTGTCCTTTCTGCATGAAAGAGCAGAAGGAGCTCGGCCGCGACGACTTCTCGAAAATTCCGAACGGCGCGCCCGGCGTTGAGAATCGTGTGCCGCTTATCTACAACGGCGGCGTCGTTGAGAATCGCATCAGCCTGAATCGTTTTGTCGAACTGACTTCTACGGCGGCAGCAAAGATGTTTGGACTGTTTCCGAAGAAGGGCGCCATCGCAGTGGGCTCAGACGCCGACATCGTGATATTCGATGCTAGCAAAGAACAGACACTTTCTATCAAGACAAGCCACATGAATGTCGACTACAACACCTATGAAGGGAAAAAGATCAAAGGAGTCGTGGAGACTGTGCTCTCGCGCGGTAAGGTCGTCATCGAAAATGGGGAATACAAAGGCAAACCCGGCGATGGAAGGTTTCTCAAGCGGGGCACGTGCGCGGCAATGTAGTGTTGACTAATCCAAAGGAGTAAACGGATGAAAAATTGCTTCAGACCGAAACTGCTGCTTCTCGTTTTCGCTTTCGTTCTTTTACCACTTGGCGTGTTCGCGCAGGATGGGCAACAGCGAGCAGCGATAGAGGTTCAAGGATCAGCCGATGTCAAAGTAGTGCCTGACCAGGTGTTTATTGTTTTTGGGGTAGAGACATCCGAGCCGGATCTTAGTGTTTCCAAAGCCAGGAACGACGAACACGTTAAGAAGCTACTGGCATTGACCAGGGACTTGAAAATCGATCCGAAATACGTGCAAACCGATTTCATAAGTATTGAGCCCTGGGAGCACGAACTGCGCGACGAACAACGAACCTTGCGCGTGGAATACCGCGTGCGGAAAAACATTGCCGTGACGCTGAATGATATTGCGAAGTTCGAAGACCTGCTGACGCGGGCCCTCGAAGGTGGAGTGAATCATGTCCACGGCATTCAATTTCGGACTACCGAATTGCGCAAGCATCGCGACCACGCGCGTGAAATGGCGATTCAGGCGGCCAAGGAAAAAGCTTTGCTGCTTGCGGGCAAGTTAGGACGGCAGGTCGGACCAGCGGTCCGCGTATCTGAATACAGCGGCGGGTGGTATTCCCCATACAGTTGGTGGGGCCAGAGCTATGGCAGTAACGCGATGTCACAGGTATCCAGTCAGTCTGGCGAAGCGTCCTCTGCCGAAGGTACGATCGCTTTAGGTCAGATTACAGTTACAGCTAATGTCAGCGTCAGTTTTGCTTTGCAATAAATTCAGCCGATAGTTCGGCCTCAGGTTAACAACCTTTGGACATAGTCAGACAATGTTAACGTTCGAGGTTTGGTCCATTTGATGAGAAACAAGTGCGGGCATTGCGGCCTTGTTAACACGGACACCGATGAGACCTGTCGCCGCTGCGGTGCTTCATTGAGCGGCGAGGCACAGGAAATTGACTCCAGTGAAGTCAAAGAAAAGAAGCGCGGCATCGGCCGAAGAGTGATTTGGATAGTGGGAACCACGCTACTGCTTCTCTTGATATCTTACCTGTCTTTGCTGATAACCTCGGATGACCTCGAATATGATAAGCGCAAGACGGTTGAGAGAGCGGTCGCGGTCTTAGAGCAGCGCGGCTTTGAGAGAGAGGTTTTCGTGCTCAAGCACCTGGTCAAGTATCGTGGAACCGATAACTGGTGGAACCGGTATGTTGGACATCACGACGCTTATGCTGCAACAAACTTTCCTTTCGAGATTGTGACGCTTTACCCCGACTTTTTCTATGTCGCAATTGACGATAATGAAAGGGCAGCAATACTTCTACACGAGGCCTATCACCTGTTTGGCGCCGGCGAAGAAGCAGCACTTGAACGAACCTGGCGCGAAAAGCACCGAATTGGCTGGACCGAGGACCAATACGGTCAAACAAAAGTGTGGGCCAACACCAGAGAGTTGACCATGGCGCAACTTCCGAATCTTTTTCAATGTGGAACCGACGGAAAATCTGATTGTGTTCAGTGACAAACAGCCGGGCAAATGACAACTGAATCTATTGCCTCAGACATCGCTATCACGCAACGCCATTTTGAAGAGCTTCGTAAAGATGTCTCTTCCAGTCCGCTCTGGAACAAGGATCTCGCTCCCACCACAATCAAAGAGCGCACCTGGTCGACCTGGAACATCGCCGCGCTCTGGATTGGCATGAGCGTGGTCATCACCACCTACACTCTCGCCGGTGGTTTTATCGAAGCGGGAATGAACTGGTGGCAGGCGATGAGCACGATCCTGTTGGGAAACACGATTGTGCTCATTCCGATGATTCTCAACGCGCATGCCGGCACGAAGTATGGAGTCTCCTTTCCTGTTCTCTGCCGCGCTGCCTTCGGCACGAAGGGCGCAAACGTACCTGCGATTCTGAGAGCGATCGTCGCCTGCGGTTGGTTTGGAATTCAAACGTGGATCGGGGGAACGGCGATCGACGCATTATTCAGCGTCATGTCGTCAGGCTGGGCGCATCTAGCCGGCGACGCAACTATTCTGAATGTTGCCCTGCACACTTGGATTGCTTTCTTTCTCTTTTGGGGAATACAGGTCTTTATCATTTTGAAAGGCGTCGAGGGCATCAAACATCTCGAAACCTGGTCGGCGCCTTTACTGCTTGCAGGGGGATTGATTCTGCTCACCTGGGCGTCATGGCGCGCCGGAGGCCTCGGCCACGTACTGACTGCGTCCGCAGCTTTACAAAAACAGCACAACAACTTCTGGCATATTTTCCCGGGAGCATTAACCGCTTCGGTTGGCTACTGGGCCACGCTAAGTTTGAACATTCCTGACTTCACCCGTTACGCACGTTCTCAGAAATCACAAATGGTGGGGCAGGCGCTGGGTTTGCCGTTGACCATGACTGCATTTGCATTCATTGGTGTTGCCGTCACTAGTGCTACGCTCTTGATCTACGGTCAGGCCATTCCGAATCCGGTTGAGCTGATGCAACGCTTCAATAGTGTCGCCATTATTCTTTTTGCGACTGCAGTAATCTTTGCCGCCCAGTTGACTACAAACATGGCCGCAAACGTCGTGTCGCCTTCAAACGATTTCTCTAATCTCAACCCGAGACGCATCTCTTACGTGACGGGTGGCCTGATTACCGCGCTCATTGGGGTCATCATGATGCCCTGGAAGTTGATGGCGACCATGGGCGCGTATATTTTTACCTGGCTGATTGGTTATTCGGGTTTGATGGGAGCCATTGCCGGGATACTCATTTGCGATTACTGGATCTTGCGTGATCAACGATTGAGCCTGGCCGACCTTTTTGATCTGCGGGGGATCTATTCCTACTCCAACGGCATCAACTGGCGGGCAATAATTGCGCTCGTATTGGCTATAGCGCCTGTCGTGCCTGGCTTCGTCCGAGCCGCAACAACTCCCGGTGGACAAGTTGCCGACCCTACTTTCTTCGACACCATGTACACCTACGCATGGTTCGTTACCTTCGGACTCGGATTCGTCATATACTACGTGCTGATGAACCGGCAGATTAGGCGCGAATAACCAGCCCTTGAAGCTGCGACGAAATTCGTTTCTCTGCTCCTGGTGCAGTTTGAAACCAGAAGTTCAGAGGACAGCCCAGGGGGTTCCCCCGCAGCCCGCGTGAAGTGGTAGCGTTTAGGCTGCCTTTTCCAACACAAGCTAAAGCTTGAACTCTAAACTGCATGAGTACCGTTTCTCTGCTCCATGCCCATCGTCCCCATTGTTCAAGGTATACTTTCGAGACTTGCCGAAGGGAGTTTTAAAATGCCACGTATAGTTAAATGCGGACTCATTCAATGTACGAATGCGGCGCCAACCGACTTGCCCATCGAAGACATTAAGCGCCTGAACATTGAAAAGCATCTGGGCCTTATCGAGAAGGCGGCGCAGCAGGGCGTGCAAATACTTTGTATGCAGGAAGTATTTACGACGCCCTATTTCTGTGCTGAACAGCAGACGCGTTGGTATGAAGCAGTCGAAAAAATTCCTGACGGACCAACCGTGCGTCTGATGCAGGAGGTGGCGAAAGCTCACGGGATGGCTATTGTTGTTCCCATCTATGAAGAGGAGATCACCGGCGTCTACTACAACACCGCCGCCGTGATCGATGCGGATGGCAAGTATTTGGGGAAATACCGGAAGAACCATATTCCCCACGTCAATCCCGGCTTTTGGGAAAAGTTTTATTTCCGGCCCGGCAATCTGGGCTACCCCGCTTTTGATACGGCCTTTGCTCGGATTGGTGTTTACATCTGCTATGACCGGCATTTTCCTGAGGGCGCCCGCGCTCTTGGTCTCAACGGCGCGGAGATCGTTTTCAATCCTTCGGCCACCGTGGCGGGGCTTTCTGAATACCTGTGGCGGATTGAACAGCCGGCGCATGCTGTAGCCAACGGCTTTTTTATGGGCGCCATTAATCGCGTCGGCCACGAACAGCCGTGGGACATTGGTGAGTTTTACGGCCAGAGTTACTTCTGCGATCCGCGTGGGCAGTTTGTAGCAGAAGCGCCGCGCGATCAGGATGCGATTGTTGTTGCGGATCTTGATCTCGACATGATTCGCGAAGTGCGCAACACGTGGCAGTTCTTCCGCGATCGCCGGCCTGATACTTACGGCGCCTTAGTCGCAGACTGAACATCATTGCCAATTGGCAAATGCCGATTGCATCATACTCCGGCGCAGCCAACGTACCGTCGTCAAACGCCGTTTTGAAATCGGAAATTGGCAATCGGCAATTGGAAATGAGGACTAAATGGCATGGATCTATCGATTGTCGTCAATGGAATGACTTTCCCCAACCCGTTTCTGCTGGGCTCCGGCCCGCCGGGAACAAACGCCCGTGTTATCGCCAAGTCATACGACGCCGGCTGGGGCGGGGCGGT
Organism: Acidobacteriota bacterium; assembly: GCA_046726155.1. Lineage (GTDB taxonomy): Bacteria > Acidobacteriota > Blastocatellia > Pyrinomonadales > Pyrinomonadaceae > PSRF01. Next base: position 2,734 of record JBKOZZ010000060.1, on the reverse strand, counting down.
GGCGAAAACTGTCAGCCTGGAATCTGCCAAAGTCGTAAATGTGGTACCGCGCTACGGCAAGTTGCGCTCGAAGACTTCCGGCGAAGTCATCGGTTTTGAAAACATCGAATTGATTTCTGATCGTCCGATTGACATTTGGCTGGAAGAGTTTCGCCAGGTCAAAAAGGAATATCCCAAGCACATCTTGATTGCTTCGATAATGGAGGAGTTTGACAAGAATCGCTGGCAGGAACTCACGCGTATGGTCCAGGACACCGGCGTAGATGCCTTTGAGCTCAACTTCTCCTGCCCACACGGCATGACCGAGCGCAAGATGGGTTCAGAGATGGGCGAACATCCCGATCTATGTGAAGAGGTGACGGGTTGGGTCACAGAAGTATCAAACATTCCGGTCTGGGCGAAGATGACTCCCAATATCACCAACATTAAAGAACCGTCACTCGCTGCCGTACGTGGCGGCGCTGTTGGGATCTCTGCGATCAACACAATTCTCTCGGTGATTGGTGTCGATCTCAACACGCTTCGGCCAATGCCGACGGTTGAAGGACACACTGTGCCCGGTGGTTATTCTTCCCAGGCTGTGCGTCCCATTGCTCTCAGGATGGTGAGCCAGCTTGCCCTTGGACTTCCCCAGGACGTTTCCATTAGCGGCATCGGCGGCATTGAATGTTCTCATGATGCGATCGAGTTTTTGTTGCTGGGGTCTTCCACGGTGCAGCTCTGCACGGGCGTCATGCTTCACGGCGTAAAGATGATTGATGAGCTGAAAGAGGGACTCGAGAAATTTATGGTAGACAAGGGCTTCAATTCAGTCCAGGAAGTGGTAGGAAAGAGTCTCGGATATTTTTCGACGCACATGGATCTGGTTCAGAAGATGAAAGCCGCGAAGCGTACCAAGGCGGGCGAAGCCAGCCGCGACAATGAATGGGCGCAAAAAGATATTACCGAGAAGACCGCAGAGTTAACCTCAAACTAATCTGTCGTAGGACCCGCAGGCACCGAATTTCTTATCGCGTCGTTGGAAACTAATCGCGAATTTGCACTCTCAATCAGCCTGCGTAGCAGGCGGCAGCATAAAGCCCAGGGTGGAGCGCAGCGGAACCCTGGGTGATGAAGCAAAATCTCTTGAGCCCGTGAAACGGGCGATAGAGGTTCAAGCGTAGCCTCCTGCCCCCGGGCTTCGCGGGCTAGTGATCATCAAACACCGCGACCCAGGGTTCTGCTGCGCTCCACCCTGGGCTTTACGCTTCCACCTGCTGCGTAGGCTCATTGAAGGCTTCCACTCAATTTGTGTGCAGCCGAGCCATAGGCAAAACTCTGTCGAAAATAAAAGTGCTCACTGAGTTGTCACAGCTTACGTGCATACTTCCCTATTAATCTGTCGAGCGTTTGTTTTCGGGCGGCGCAGATCCACAGGCAATCACACAAACTCGGCTACTACCGGCGCGTGATCTGAGGGCCGCTGCCAGGTGCGCGGCTCTATATCGATCCAGGTATTTGTGCTTCGCACGGCCAGCGGTCTAGTTGCCCACAGGTGATCAATGCGCAGACCCATGTTGCGACGAAAGGCGCCGGCGCGATAATCCCACCAGGAAAACTGGCCGCCTTCCTCGTGATGCAGCCGGAAGGAGTCAGTAAATCCCCATCGTTTTATTTCGTCGAGCGCAAGACGCTCAGCCTGGCTGCACATTATTCTCTCCTGCCAAAGCTGAGGGTTGTGAACGTCGCGATCCTCCGGCGCAACATTGAAGTCTCCGCAAAGGATCACCGGCGCGTCCGTCTGGTAATTATTGTCGAAAAACCCGCGCAAGCGTTTCATCCAGTCAAGCTTAAACTCAAACTTTTCCGAGCCGACCGCTTGTCCATTCGGTATGTAAACATTAACAATGCGAATTCCATTAAAGGTCGCCGCGAGGAGGCGCGCGTGCGCTCCTTCCTGATCTTCGTAATTGCCCCGCTGAACATCAACGCATTCCTGCCGCGCGATGATGCCGACGCCGTTATAACTTTGCTGCCCGAAGACACTAGGGCAGTAACCGATTCTGGAGAAGTCCTCGAACGGAAACTTGTCGTCGGTTACCTTGGTTTCCTGCATGCAAAGGACGTCGGGCTGGACGGCCTCAAGCCAACGGATTACGTGTGGCAGGCGAGCGATGATGGAGTTAACGTTCCAGGTTGCGATTTTCATAATGATTTTGGTGCAGGTAACGTTAGCGTCTCACCTGCGGCGGCGCAAGCATTGTCCGTCGTCCCGGAGGGACCTAATGTTTATAGAACGCAAACTTAAAAAGTTGCTCCCGCTCCGGAGGGTCGGAGCATAATCGCCGTAGAAACATTGCGCTCCGCTGGAGCGCGAGTTGTAGGTTTAGCAACTGGCCTATAAACATTCGGCTCCTCTGGAGCCCGGACATCGTTTGGTTGCGGCTCTGCCGCGCCGTGACTCTGTGGTTGATGGCCGCCTGACAGTCATTCACCGCAGACCAGGAGAGCACAGAGGTCAACACAGAGAAATCAATTCAAGACACGACACAAGAAATTACTCATGGTTCGAACCCGGATCTGGTCTATACTCTCGCAGCTAGCGCGAACCATTTATGCCGAAGATCAAGCCTCTCAAAAAACTCGTAAACAAAGCGCGAGAACTGCGGGACAGTCACAGAGAACGTCATCGGCCCACGGGCTTCGGCTTCGCGCTTGCCGACAGTATCGATTATCTGGACAGCATCCAATGGAA
>JBKOZZ010000059.1:0-66204 GCA_046726155.1 Acidobacteriota bacterium | reverse complement strand
GCTCAGTTTCGCCGGCGATTGTGAGCCATTCTCTTTTCGTGCCGGCAAGCGCTTTGGCCCGGGCCATTCCGCGGACGGGACGTGCCGACGCGTTGGTGACAGTGAACACCGCCTCGGCGTGTCCCTTAGCATCTGCCTTCAACGTATCGGTTGCAGTCGTAGTAACTGCGAACGTTTTTGCCATCGTAGTAATCCTCCAGGGACCTTTCGTTTAAGGGCAGAAACTGAGCCTCAATACACTGCTCACCGGAGCCGTGGTTGAGCGACAAATACAGCTTCCAGAGAGTCCCTACAGCCAGACTCGGGACACGATCCAAACAAATAGACTAATGACTCCTATGAAGAACGGAATCGAGACTCCCAGGACCGCGAGATTGCCCCAGATCCATGGAATCGGCCTGTCGGCATCGTCCGTTCTGCCGGTGCGTGGTCCAGCCCCCACCAGGTAAGCCCACGTTTCCCAGGGATTGTTGTAGTAACATAACGACTCAAACGTACTTAGGTTTTTAAGTACGATCGCCCCGATCAGTGCCGGTAAAGCAAAAACAACCATCCAGCCCAAATAGGTCAGCGCAAACAGTGCGCCAAAAATCCTGTTCTGCCACACATGCGTTCTTTCGTGATAATAGAGCGTGTTATGCGACTCACCTGGTGGACTCGGGGCATCTTTCAGATTGCTCATCACAGCTCCCTGCGTAAGTGCGAACTCTCGTTTGAATCGCATTCCGCCTTCATAACGGTGTGCGTCTTCCCGTGTCTCTGTTCCGTGTGTAGAGATAGCGGCGTCGATCAAATGTATTAGCCCGCCTGTCGTGGCCCCGGCCAATCCCCAGGTAACATCCAGCGGGAAAGCCAGCCACCCGACTCCTTTCCAATCATGGATTTGCCAGATGCCGTTCATCATTCCTGTGAAGGCTCCAACGATCATCGCCAACCATAAAAGGAATGCGGGCGTGGTGACTGTGTGACTGAAGAACAACTTTGCAAAAGAGTCTACCGCACCGGGAAAAATGAAGAAACCCCAACCGACAGCGATCTGGGCGCCGCTCGGGTCCTTAGCAGCCGAAAGGAGGAAGGCGATGAACGCGCGCGCCAACAAGCCGCCCAGAACTGCAAGTATGGACGCCTCCGTGGCTCTCTTCACAGCGTCGCCGCCACTTTCGTGCAACGTTACCATGCCGATGCTGGTCGCGATCCCGAAGGCAATGATGCCGGCAGCCAAAAGGAACACTAAAGTCTGGATCGCAAAAACGCTACTCACGAATGAGACTGGCAGGCTGCCAGGACTCGGAGACGGTTTAGGTGTGGTCCCCGCGCGTGGCAGACTGATGGAGGGCCTGGGAGTGGCCTTGCTACTGGCGGCAGGAGACGGCCTCGGCGTCGGCTTCTTGTTGCTCTTCTGGAATGCAAACGCTGCGATGCCCATCAAAGTCACGACTAAGATTCCGGCAAGCAAAAGGTTTTTCACAACTGGTTCTCCACGAGTTGGCCTTAGCAGTGGGCCTCATGGCGCTGAGCACAAGACCGCCGCGCTATGCTGCGCCCGCCGGCTCAAAAGAAAGTTCATAAGTGGCATAGGCCGGCTTCTCAAGTTCGACGATTCGTTCGATCAAATTGCTGTACCTGGCGCTGTCTTTGGGAGCGCGGATGCTGACGTGAAAAGGCCGCGGCGCTCCGTCCAGGCCAACATTTTCCTGAATATCAAAGTCGTCGAAGCCGGTCGCTGTTTGCAGGAAAAGCAAGAGGCCCTTCTTCGTGCCGCGCCACTGCGATAAAAAGGCAGCGCTGGCAATCAACTCTCGCAGACGACCAAGTCCGCTCGCGATTGACGAGCGCGAAAAAGCGAACTCGTCTTTAGGATTTAAAGTCTCATCAAAGAGCCTTGTTAGATCGGCCCAGTACGCGAGATAGGGCACAAACTCGTCCGTGGTGCGGCGCGGATCGAAGAAGGAATCGAGTCGCTGCAACACGTCTTCGGAGGGCGCCTGCAGCACTTCCATAACTTCCAACAGTCCGGTGAGCGGATTCCCTTCTTTCAGCGTGCGCTGAAAAATCGCCGGCAATAGTTGCGCGATCTCATTTTGCTTCATCTTCACTCACCACTGCGACGTCGTGCGGGCCAGAAACAAACAGCCTTGTTGGCGATACCGTCACCCTATCTGCGAAGACCTTGTTGGAACACAACGTGTAACTCGTGCCATTGTCTTTACTCAGGTAGATTCCAGAGGAACCGCCGGCCATTACTATGCTCTGACCGGTCACGGATGCCAGGGCGTCCACTTCATCGAAGTCGTGCACTTCATCCTCGCGAACTTTGAGCCCGCTTTCCTTCAGCGGCGCACGCCAGGTGAACTCCTCGGCGGCTTTCTTACTCAGGTCTAACCACAACACTCCCTTATCATGTGTTGCCGCAAATGCAAATGAATCGTTGAATGCCAGTCCGAGACAACTGCCACCATCCCATCTCCGATTCATGGGTACAGGATCCCCGGCCGAACCTCCTTGCAGCTCCCAGCGGACGGCTCCTTTTCCTGGCTCATTGCCTATCGCCCAGAGCCCGGCCCAAAGGTAAATTCGTGCGCCATCCTGCTGCACTTCGAGCACATGTACGTTTTCATCCTTTAGTCCGAGAGGCTCGAAAGAGTAGGGGCTTGACGGGCCAGCTTTGGCCGACAAATAAACACTCACGCCGCTACTGCTGCGCACAGCGGCAGCTACGTAGGGCGTACCCCGCACGCTGATGGCAGCGGCAACGGCATTGAATCCGAGACTTGGTTTGCTGGGATCCACGGTAATTAGCAGCGGGCCGGTCAGAGGCGCCAGCAGCAAGTCATGGAGGCCCTTGTCAGTTGCCATTATCAAGACCGATTCATTCCCACGCGAGGTCCACGCGAGATCGTTAATCATAAACGCTGTACCGGCCACTCTGTCCCAAGTTTCGCCGCAGTCAGGAGAAACGTAAACTCGTGAAACGTCACCCGAACTCGGGTTAGTGACTACTGCAATTTGCCCTGGTTTGGAGTTGTTTACACGAAGGTGAGCTATCTCTTCATTGTCCGGAAAAGTATTGATAAGTTCCCAGCCGTCTCCGTCGTCCATAGATCGGAACACTTTGTTATGAGTTGTCGCGTACCAGGTATGCGGCTGAAATACATCCGCAGCAAGCGCGGTGATGTCCTTCTCCGGCACCTGGTCCACAACCAGCCGAACATTGTCCACAAAACTCACACCGGCTTCCGCAAGCATGATGTCGTAAACGTTTGAAACGCGCAGTGGTTGGCCAAAGGGCCAGCCGGCTGAAGGCAATGAGGAAGGCAAGGGGTTGATGGTCTGGTGCAAGCGCTTCAGCACGCGTGTTCGCACTGCGTCTGCGTTTTCACCGCGATGAATAACCGCACGCGCTTCAACCTTTACCTCTTTATAACGGACGCCCTTAACGATGGCGGTCGTGCCCAGCGGCTTAACCTCGTCGAGTGATTGCTGTACCGTGGCGATCGCTTCCTCAGTCTCGTGCGCCGCCAGCGCTTCTTCCGTTACTACGCCATCGGGACGCTGCTCCTCAGGTATGGAGGGAACGATCAGCACTTCGACCGTGCCTGGCGTTGCGTGTTTCCACAGCCTGGCTTTGGTATACGCCTTGGCGCGCGCGACCGCTCCGGAGCTGCGCAATGCAAGCAGCTCGAAGTCTCTGGCGGTGACCGCCCGTTGCAGCGAGTGTAATTGTTGCGGGCCACGTATCAGCGCGTTGTCGAGCGTCTCCATGGCGCTTCCGCCAGTGGCTGGCTCTGGATTCGTAACCGTCACTCCAGCAATTGGGTCTTTCAATGTTGTCAGTGTTTCTGCCGCGACGTTACCTGCCAGTCCGCCTCCGGAGCAATACCATAAGATGATCTGCCTTCCTGCCTTTGGCACCTCCGCCAATGGCAGCGCAGTTTGATCCAGTTTGCCATCTCTATCTTTCAACCGGGCCGCTGGAGCAAATGTGATCGTACCGGTCATGCGGTCTGCAATGTAAACGAGCTGCCGCTCTGCCACATTGCCAGAGCTGGCCTTCGTGCCAGCTTCAGTCTTGGGCTGGCGTGAGCCGCAATGTGCGCAGAAGATGTCGCTGGCGGCGATTCGTCCGCCACAAACGCCGCAGTAAACACCGCGGGGCGTTAAATTGCTAAAGTCCTCTACCTCTCGCCAGATAACGTACTGCTTCTCTTTATGCTCGATCGAGCGAACGCGAGTGGGAAACTCATCAGGCTGCGCTTCCACGCCAACGATTAGTTCTAATTTTTCGTTTGTCGCTTCGACAATTGGCGGGCGCTGCGCGGCAACGAAAAGTCCAGGCTGGCCAGTTGCCTTTTGCGCTTCTTCCGCTTCGATCAGCTCGCAGTGGTAGGCGTCAGCGTCTACCTGGGTCTGACCTGCCGGGATGGTAGTACCTTGCAAGACGACAAAAACCGGCGGCGGCTCACCACCACCTGTGCGAGCCAGTGTTACTCGTGTACCCCTCGGAATTTCCACCGGCTTATCCTGCGCCTTACTGAGGCTAAAACGAAGCTTCACGCTGGCCGCTTCCGGCGGACCTAGTTTGACGCCAATCAATCGCAAAAACTCGACATACGCCTTTTCCGGCAGACGATTCAATCTATAAATCATCGTCTCGGTAAGGTGAGCGAATAGTTCAAGAATAACGATGCCGGGATCGCCCGGCGAAAGGTCGGTCCACTGCGGACATTTGTTTGCAATGATGCGCTTCGCCTCTTCCACCAGTTGGTAGAAATCGCGGTCGTCAAGATTGGGCGCCTTTAAGGGCATCAGATCCTATTCACCTGCCAGGTTAATGGAGAATGAAAGTTCATCGGTGTGCTGGGTTCGGCGCAGGCGATATTCGAGCACGATTTCCAGACGCTCAGGAGCGTACGGATTCGGCCCGGCATCGAGGTGTATGACCTGCGCGCGCGGTTCCCAACGATCAAGAGCCTGCCTCACGTAATGCAGAGCCAGGCCTGCAGTCGTATTGTCATTCGGCGAAAACACCAGGCGGTACAGGTCGCAGCCGTAGTCAGGGCGCATCACGCGTTCGCCCGGAAGAGTTGAAAGCAGCAAAAGTATTGATTGTCGCACCGAAGCCTGTTCATCAATCATGTCAATCCCACCGGTGGGCGAAATCCCCAGCCCTGTATACCCCTCCGACTCCTCATAGATCTCATCAGGCTCATCGGCTGGTGCCACTACGTATGGATAACGAAAGTGCCAGGCGTTGTAACGGCGAAGGTTCATGCCTTCTCCTCCACGAATGGCTGGCCCGCGTTGTTGACCTTGTATTTCACCAGGCCCGGTGGCGTACCGTCAGTCAAGCCAGTGACAGTGTCAAGGCAGACTCGTTTGCCGGCTATGCGAATCAGATCTGAGTAACCAGCCGTAACTTTCAACGTCGTAATACAAGGCCGAATGCCAACTCCAATGTTCGGACAACCTTTGATTGTGCGGCCTTCCGGATCGTTATCGACGAGCACGCGACGATTCGCGATCGTTACCAAATCCTGCGAAGGCACGTTTTGCACGATTCCCAGTTCGTGCTGACATACAATCACGGCATCTTCGGTTAGGAAAAACATTTTGCGTTCTCCTTTTTTTACTCAGCCTTTTTGAAAATCCACTTTGTTGGCTTTGATAACCAGGTTCTGTCCCGGCGCTTCAATTTGCAGGTCGCGCTGCGCGTGGAGCATCACGCTTTCGGGAGTCATCTCGATGTAACTGCCGTCGCTGTTTTCCAAACGAATACTCTTCTTTGAATCGTCGAGCCGTACGCGCTGGCCGCCTGGCGTTCGCAGGGTGTAACGTTTCACTGCCCTTTCATCAACGCCCCAATCCCACTCTTCTCTGGTCAACATGCCATACAGTCCGCCGAGCACCACACCATTCGCCGGATCACCACTGGGAAGCAGGACCAACACCGTGTCTTCCACGTCTGGGAGCGCCAGTAATCCTTTGCCAAGGCCCGCTCCGGGCGTAACGACTCCCATCCAATCTGTCTCGATATCCCTGTAGGTTGGCAGTTTGACTCGGACGCGCCCGTAGCCTTCCGGATCATCAACCTGCGTCACAATTCCAAGTGCGGCGACCGGACTGCGCGTTGGCTCGCGGGAAGCCGGAGGCGCAGTTGAAATAGTTGAGACGAAACCCCTCACACTGTCGAAGGTGTGGTCGACAGAAGTAACTACATAGCTACCGGCAAGCGGTGAAGCAACATTTTCAATCTTGATCGGCGTGCCCGGGCGGAGCTTCGGGTCACCTTCGGCCACACCACGAAGTATGACTTCACGGGCTACACACGAATCCAGCCTGGCCTGCGCGATCGCTTCTGCTTGAAGATCATCGCCCAGAGTTTCGTCAATTATGGTGCGTTCCCCGGTTCCCCCAACCTCACTCGGTTCCACCTCCACGCCAATGCCGCGACCGTTGCGGGCTTCGTTAGCCATACCTTCATGTTGCTCAACCCGCAGCGGATCCCAGCCCGTAGTAGAAACCGAACGGCAGGCAGCGTCGCCGTTTACTTCAATTCGTACCTCCAACAGAGTCTCTCCAAGCTTGAGGGAGACTTCTTCGCCCAGGCCTTCCAACGTCAGCACGTGCAGAGTGTTATTTCGCAGCGTGAAATACAGGCCGCACCGTTCGGCAATTTCTGAGATCATTTCAAAATCCGACTGACGAAACTGAACTAGCCGCTGCCAAAGTGGACCAGCTTGTTGCGCATCAACATCGATGTTCAGGTCGGCGACAATTTCTTTGATGAGGTCCGCCAGGGTTAGCTGAACGTGAGCGCGTACGGGTTGCCGCTTGCGCAGCCGATGTAAGGCGTCATAACCGCGCACACGTATCTCGCGTCCGTGCGATGGTTCATAGACGTACTCGATGGCGGTGACTTCGCCGTCGAACAGCGGCTCTTCGAATCCAGGCACACTGACGCGCATTTTTGCGCCGGGTGAAACAGTTTCGGCTTTACTCACCATTGCTGATGGCTCGATAAAGGTCAACTCGGAAAGCGTGGGTAGCGACAGCCGTTGTTGCACGCGGACCGCCCACAGCGTTCGCGTTTCTTCGATCGAGAGAGGTGTGCCATCCAACTCGACAACCAGACGGGGTACCGTTTGTATTTGACTCATCGTGGTTCCTCCAGCGCCTGCTCATTCACTCGAGCTCGCGCCTCTTTAGGTGACAGGTAGATGTGGGACAAAGGAGGGATCTGCAGCGGCGTGCCTGGAGCAATGTGCAGCGGATCAACTACATCGTTGATGATCGCCAGCCAGCGCCAAAGCGACGGGTGACCGAGATAACCGTAATATTTGAACTCCAACTGGTCGAGCCGTTCGCCGGAAGCGATTTGATGAACCTGGAATTCTGGCCCGCTGCTTTCCGTCGGCGTCGTACCTGTTTGCGTCGAAGGTTGCGGCGTCACTTCCTCGGGTAACTGGAGGGAACGCAATGGTGGTCGGTCGGCGAGCACTGCCGCAGCCGACTCGGCCACGCGCAGGAAGCGCATGCTGAGCCAGGATCGCAACGGTTCGCCTCCGGATGAAAAGTAGTCGAGTCGCTCGGCCACAGCGGAAACAATGCCGGGAATGTTCCAGCTCTTGCCCCAGACGAAACGAACCAGCGGCGGCCGCCCGTAGTTTCGCTCGTCCGCTGCGTTCTCCGCCAACTGCCACAGCGGGTAGGTCAATTCGCGCACATCAGCGACTGTCGTTGACGACCCGCCAAGTGAGACGTCGAAGAGCAGATTGAGATGAAGCTCCGTGGTTCCACCGCCCGTAAATAGCAGAGGATCGTCGGCCAGGCCGGCCCCGGTTAGCGCGCCGCCGGCGGATCGTCTGGGACGAACTCCAGCCAGGCGGCGCACAACCATGTCCTCGGGATTCAACATGCAGGCAATGCGCTCGCCCGTTTCCTCTATGAGAAAAGCTACGCGTTCCACAGAGTACCTCGTTGCTCCTGTTCCAGACGTCGCAGTGCTTCCGCCTCCTGTTCCATCGCCGCGAGCTCATCGGCTACTTCAAACTTCGGCGCGGGCGGCAACGACGGCCAAACGTTTTCGTTCGACTCAATCCTTGTTTCGATCGGAGTGGGAACTGTCAGATCAGTTGACGCAAAATCTTTTCTTGTTGGTTCGTCGCTGTTAACTACATTGGACCTTCGCAAAAATATCGGTTGCCTGCTAAGACGCTTGTTTGCCACCGCAGGCGGTATCGGCGCGCTAGAGCCGTCATCGGCAGCTATCCGTTTTCTGTTTGGTTGGCTCGTGCGGAGTTTCGTGGTCCCTTTCTGGATCCATGATCGGGCTGGGTTGAATTCAAGAGGAGCGTCCTCGAGGTTAAGCTGACGGAAAACGCGCCCGGAAGGATGTCCCGTTTCGCGCTGGTCAAAAGTTGCACCGCGCGTGCGATCCGACCCTTCGGATCGAACGTTAGTTTTTCTGGGCGGGCTTTCAGCATAAGTGTCTCGACCTGAAGCGGTCCTCGGCTGTGCGTGCGAGTCGGTTTCCGCTGTCCGCACGCGTTCCGGTGGAGTGTTCAAACGAGCGGGGTAAATCGTGTCACTCGCAGTGACTGGCGCAGTCCGTTTGGACGTAGCCTGACTGGCAGATTTACTGAAAGAACTCTCCTGAACCTCAGGCACGCGATGAACATGCTGCCACTCCGGGTATCGCGTGCCTGCTTCGCGATCAATATGGCGATCGTTTACAGACTCATCGTTCACGGGCTGGGCGTTCCTAGTCGCTGTGTTCTTAAGACGGCGGGAAGGCCTGGCGATTGTTTTGTTCGTAGCGAGGTTTTTCTCCAGGCCGGAAGCTTGCGATTGGCCCCGGGATTTACCAGAGCTTAATGTTGGGTGTCGTGAAGTTAGTTCAGATCTTCCTGCGGATGCGCCCCCCTCAGCTGGAGAAGGATCCAGTTTTCTCTTTCGTGGATCCGCCACATAGGTCGGCGGAAGATTTTCAACCGGGCGGACCCGCGGATGAAAGCGTAATCGATTTAGCCACGTCGTTCTGCCGGGCTCTGTCGAAGTACGTTTTGTGTCATAACGAGTTTTTCCTGGCTGCAGGATGGACACGTCCTGCGATCCTTGAACGGCTGCGTTCTCGCCGGCCCGAGAGCCAGCGACTTTGTCATTGGTTTCGTTCTCGAGATACTCTCGCCCGGCGCTTTCACTATCAGCTTGCGGTGAAAGCGGTTCCTTCCTGGTTGGTTGAAGCAGGTGTGGCGCCTTCTGCCTTACAAGATCGAGCCAGTGTTGAGGCGGACCACTGGTCACTAGTCTGGCCCACTGCTCAGGCGGTCCTGACGCAGCTTCGCCCACGCGAGAGGACTCGTCGAATAAGACCGCGTTACTGTCATCAACGGCAGTGGCAGGGGGCGACTGCCCACCTCTTATTTCTCGTTCAATAGACTCGGCCCACTTTAGCAGCCTGCCGGCGCAGAAGATGAACAGCCTGGTTTTGAATTCTGCCAAACGCAAGACCAGCCTCCGACGAACTGATTCTCAAATCAGGCTCGATCCATCGACTCGCAAACCAGCGTCAAAGATTCAATTGCTACTTCCTGGCTATGCGCATCGAGTAGTGCTCCGCGCCACTCCGTCGCCCACGCATTAACCAGGTTCCAACGCATCACTTCTGTAGTACCGTCGGCATCGAACAGCAGGATCGAAAGATTCTTGCGTTGCACATGGCCTGCCACTCCAGTCTTGAACCATTCGAAGAGTTCTCGCGACCGCGTAAGGCCATAACGTAGTGTGATCTCGCTATACTCCACGCGGCCCGGAACGTAGTGGACCACCTGGTTGTTCCCCGCCTCGCGATATGAGATCGGGGTAATCTTTGCTCCCAGCCCACTGACCTCGGTGAAGTGGCCTTCCGTCACCCCGCCGATTTCGAGCTTGAAGTTGAATGCGCGGTAGGGATCAATGTAAGTACCAGCCGCGGCTTGTGCGGTTGCTTCTGGCATGATTAAGCACCTCCCTGAGTTTCAATTTCGGTCCCGGCGGCACTCTGGCCGATGCGGAAGATGACAAACTCCGCGGGTTTTACCGGAGCAATTCCAATCACCGTCACTACCATGCCGGCATCGATAACTTCCGGTGGATTGGTTTCTTCGTCACACTGTACGAAGAAAGCTTCTTCGGGTGTGGCGCCCATTAGAGCTCCCTCACGCCACTGCAGCATGAGGAAGGCGGTGATATCTCGCCGGATAGACTTCCATAACGTGCGATCATTCGGCTCGAAGACCACCCACCGTGTTCCATTGGCGATTGATTCTTCGATTCGGTTGAACAGGCGGCGGACATTGATATAGCGCCACTGCGGGTCCGAGGCCAACGTGCGTGCGCCCCAGACGAGAATGCCCTGGGTCGCGAACTGCCGGATACAGTTCACTCCCAGCGGGTTGAGTTCCCCCTGTTCCTGTCGCGTGACGTTGTAAGTTAGATCGAGAGCTCCGCGTACAGCTTCATTCGCGGGCGCCTTGTGCACTCCGCGGGTTGCGTCTGTGCGCGCGTAAATGCCGGCGATGTGGCCGGATGGTGGTACGTTTGCCAGCTGTTTTGAGACTGGGTCGCGAACCACGAGCCAGGGGAAATAATAGGCCGCATACCCACGCTCACTCTGGGGCGCCCTTACTCCGCCCGTCGGTGCGGTGGGTTCAGCCGAAGCGCCCTCGGCGGGAGCACCCTTCTTCGGTTTGGCGGGGCCGGATGTAGCCACTATCTTCAGTTGAGATATATCGCGAACATCCTCCGGCGCATCGAGAATAGCGACGCGATCCCCAAGTCTTTCGCAGTGTTCGAGGATGACGGCATAGGACGCTGCATCGGAAAAACCGGGAGCGGCTACGATGGCGACCTCGTCAACTTCTTCGAGTACTTCGATACCTTTTCGCTGACGGCCGTCTCCGACGAGTTCCTTTTTCGTACCGATGTTCACGACATAGCAACGACTGCCGCCGTTTTGGAAGAACCCGTTGACTGCCAGGGACAAAGGAGTGCTGGCAGCACCTTCAGCGGAAAAATCTTTGGCGAATTGTGACCAGTTGTTTATGCCACGCGCTTCATGAGGATACGCGTCCGCATTGGGCGCGACGCCGATGAAGGCTGCTGTACTGGTACCGACGGCCTCGATAGGCCGGGCGCCAGTAGGAACTTCTTGTATGTAAATGCCGGGGGTCAAAATGTCTGGCATGTTATCCCTCCAATTGCAGGTGAATCACAAGCGGGTCCTCGTCGGACCCAGCCTGCTCGGTGTTAATTGAAAACTCCTGCCCCTTGGCCCACACGCGCAAAAGCCTCTTGCCGGGCGTGGCGGGCACAGCGGAGAAGTGAAACCTTCCCTTGGAATCGGTATCTGTAGACATCTCGTATGCGGGCAATTCCACCCGCGCGTTCATGAGTGGAATGTTCTCCGGTCCAAGAATTCGTCCTTGAAAGCTATGTAACGGCATTTGTTTAATGATAATTGGTTTTCTAACTCGCGGAGCAAGTTTCTCCGGTAGGTCATATTTGAATGGCACTCGCAGGACAAATGATGGTCGCGGCCGGACCCCGAGAGCTGTCCACAGCGAGAGTGGCAGGGTTTCCTGTTCAACCTCGAATTCCGGGTTCTGAAGCGCCGCGACTAACAGCCTTCCCAGCATTTCATGGGCCTCCTCCGTTTTTGGTGCCTGTGTAGTAACGAGGTAACGGAGTGTCATCATAAGCGGCGGGCGTCGAGTCCCACGCGCCGGCGGAGACTGAACTACTTCCAACAGGTACAGACCAACTCCCTTTGCCCCCTCCGCGTCCCCGGGAGGAGCAAGAGACACATCAACTTGATCAAGGATACCGCCAATCCAGGTTGCCAGACGGCGGTCGTCTTCGTCGAACATGCAAATGTTACAAGGATCGCAACTGGAAGGACTTGCGATTGGTATTGGCTGGATCTAACGAGTATGCCGGGCGAGGCTCGTAAGAAACAGCAGTTAGTAAAAAACTTAGCCGTTAATGAGAAACATGAGAACTGGAAACGGGCGGGACACTATTCTGTTTTGGTCCAAAAGTCAAGACTCTTTCGCAGGTAGTGATACAGTTGCCTTAGCCATTGCAGTGCCGTTTTTGTCGCCCGTAGTGGTGGATAAGTCTGACCTACATAACCTAAATCAAGCCGCGCAGCCTGGCCGGAGACAGCTCTTAATTGTCCGATAAACTTTAGGAAGCTCTGATTAAGTGCTCAACTCCAAGGAGTTGACTTCCACTTGACCAGAGGTTCCTTTAGTTTGTCGTGACTCAGCGACAGACTAACGCCTATCGGATATCAAATTGACCCACCGAAAGCGCAGTCGCTTATCAGTGGTTTACCCTCGCGCCGGGGGTTCGCTACTTTTTGTGCAAAGCCCAGTTGGGGTGATCGTCCGTTGTAGTTGTAATGGCAACTGAGCCAGTGGCTTACCAGTAGTCTCCTTGACACCCCAGAAGGCCTACTGTTACATTACGCGGTCTTTTTCCACTTCTCAATTTTACCGAGTGTTCACTATATTGGGTGTTCACTATAAGGAGTCTGCTTGAGTACTGAATCAGGTTATTTGTTTACTTCCGAGTCCGTCACCGAAGGGCACCCCGACAAGATAGCGGATCAAATCTCAGATGCGGTGTTGGATGCCGCCTTGACCCAGGATCCAACTGCTCGCGTCGCTTGCGAGACCCTCGTCACCACGGGCCTGGTTGTCATTGCGGGCGAGATAACCACTAGCGCCCGCGTCGACTACACCAAAGTTGCCCGTGAGACTATTCGAGACATCGGCTATACCAGAGCAAAATATGGTTTTGACTGTGATACGTGCAGCGTTCTTTCCGCAATTGATCGCCAGTCGCCGGATATTGCGATGGGCGTGGACAGCGGTGGCGCGGGCGATCAGGGATTGATGTTCGGATTTGCCTGCAATGAAACCCCTGAGCTGATGCCCCTGCCAATCCAGTTGGCCCACCTGCTGGCGCGACGCCTCGCTGAAGCACGTAAGACTGAAGAGCTTCCTTATTTAAGGCCAGACGGAAAATCGCAGGTTACCATCGAGTATCGTGATGGGCGGCCTTTTCGCGCGTCTGCAATTGTGATCTCGTCCCAGCACGACGCCAACGTAACGAATGAACAATTGCGTGCCGAAATCGAAGAGAAAGTTATCCGCAAAACTGTTCCCTCAGAACTACTTGATAAAGACACCAAGCTTCACATCAATCCTACCGGCCGGTTTGTTACTGGCGGTCCGCAGGGTGATGCCGGCCTGACCGGCCGCAAGATCATCGTTGACACCTATGGCGGTTATGCTCCGCACGGTGGCGGCGCGTTCTCCGGGAAGGACCCGACGAAGGTTGATCGCTCCGCCGCTTATATGGCTCGCTACGTTGCCAAAAACATCGTGGCCGCCGGGCTGGCGGACCGTTGTTTGGTCCAACTTGCTTACGCTATCGGCGTTGCTGATCCAGTCTCGGTTTTGGTCGACACGCATGGTACCGGACGGGTCAGCGAGGGACAGTTGGCTAAGCTCGTGCGCGATAATTTCGAGTTAACACCGCGCGGAATCATGGAAGAACTGAATCTTCGTCGCCCTATCTATAAGGCCACGGCAGCATATGGGCATTTCGGACGTGAAGAAAACGGTTTTAGTTGGGAAAGGGCAGACAAGGCTGAAACACTTCGCAATGCTGCTGGGATCTAATTCTTCCGAAGTTCAGTAGCTTCAAGTCGAAAGACTCCACAATTAACAGAAGAGGATAATGTCGCAATGAGTGCAACACGCTCGCTCGAGTTTGACGTGAAAGATATCGGTCTTGCGCAGCAGGGAAAACAGCGAATTGAATGGGCTGAACGGGAAATGCCCGTGCTGCGGTTGATTCGTGAACGCTTCCAGGAAGAGAAGCCGCTCAAGGGCGTCAGGCTGGTCGCTTGTGCTCACATTACAACTGAGACCGCGAACCTAGCGCGAGCCCTGCAAGCAGGTGGCGCGGAAGCGGTATTAATCGCCTCCAATCCCCTTTCCACCCAGGATGATGTGGCTGCATCGCTCGTCGCTGATTGGGGCATTCCTGTTTATGCAATCAAGGGAGAATCCACTGAGACGTACAACCGCCATGTGCGCACCGCTCTCGATTTCCATCCGGACATAATTATCGACGACGGTTCAGACGTCGTTGCCACGCTGATTAAGGAGCGCGGCGACCAAATCAAGGAATTGATCGGCTCAACTGAAGAGACGACTACCGGGATTCAACGCCTCAACGCGATGGAAATTGCCGGAGTGCTGACTTTCCCGACTATCGCGGTCAACGACGCGCAGACCAAACATTTCTTCGATAACCGCTATGGCACGGGACAGTCCACGCTGGACGGCATCATTCGCGCCACAAACATTCTATTGGCAGGTAGAAACATAGTGGTCGTCGGTTACGGTTGGTGCGGCAAGGGTGTAGCGTTACGAGCGCGCGGCATGGGGGCAAACGTAATTGTTACGGAAGTGGATCCAATCAAAGCGGTCGAGGCCGTGATGGATGGTTTTCGCGTCATGCCGATTGCAGAAGCAGCATCGTTGGGACATATCTTCATAACTGTCACCGGTAATCGCCACGTGATCGATGGGCAGCACTTCGAACGCATGAGAGATGGCGCAATCGTCTGTAACAGTGGTCACTTTGATCTCGAGCTCAACCTCGTTGCGCTTAAGGAAATGTCTGAGGAAGTGATAAGCGTCCGGCCTTTTGTTGAAGAGTATAAGCTGAAGGCGTCAGGTAATCGAATTATGGTGTTGGGCGAAGGCCGGTTGATTAACCTGGCAGCGGCTGAGGGTCATCCCGCGAGCGTGATGGACATGAGCTTTGCCAACCAGGCGCTTTCAGTTGAATATCTGGTGAAGAAAAAAGGTGAGCTCAAGGCTGGTGTCCATCTCCTGCCGCAAGAAGTCGATACGGAGATTGCGAGTTTGAAGCTGCAAGCGCTTGGCCTTAGCATCGACAAGTTGACAGCAGAACAGCTCGAATACATTTCCAGTTGGGAAACCGGAACCTAACAGAAAGATAGCGTTTACCCAAGCGGTTCAGAGTTCAGGTACTAGTGCAGTTTGAACGATGCGCACATAAGCAACATGCGGTGCGATGAAGTCAGTACCACCAGGCGGTAGCCGGTGGGTCAGTTGATTGGCGATTGCCGAATTGCCGCGAACTTATCAATCGACAATCGACAATCGGCAATGCGTTAACCCACCCGCTATCGCGTGGTGGTACTGACCTCATAGGACCGGACCTTCCGCACAGGCGGTAGTATTCAAACTGCGTCAGTACCATAATTCAAGGTTTAGCTTGTAGTGCCCCAGGATGCAAACTAAAGTTTGAACTCTGAACTGCTTGACTCTATCCGTAGTTGTACGTTTTGGAAACGCTGGAAACTAAAGCTTAATTCTAAAGCGCTTGATTCTAGGTTCGAACGCGCGAAAGAAAATACGTTCCGGCGGCCGCGAAGATTACGGGAGGCGACCAGGCCGCAACTTCGGGAGGCAGCAGGCCGTGATTTCCTAACTGCTGAAAACCTCCACCTACTCCCCAGTAAGCCGCACTCACGCCAACGGCGACGCATAAAGCCACGATGGCGCCGCGTCTTCCAAACGCCAATGCCAGCGGCATCCCTATGAACGCCATCACCAGGACGCTGAACGGATTTACGTATTTGCGCTGTAGCGAGAGCGCCAGCGCCGACACGTCAACACCGCGTTGCCGGGCCGCTTGTAGGTAACTCCGCAACGCCAGGACGCTTAGTTGTGAAGGCTTGTCAACGGTCGGCCTGAAAACCTGGGGCGGTTCAACCTCGGCAATTTGCGTCTCCCTTTCGGCCTGCCTCTCCACTACCATGCCGCGCAAGCTAACTGTTTCTGCATCCTGGACCAGCATCTGATTACTTGCCGTCCAAACGGCCAATTTCCCGGTAGTGACCCGGCTCAGGTGTACAGCTTCATTGTCGAGCTCGTAGATCGCCGGTTCATTCAAAACGCCGGCTTGCTCGTCAAATTCATAAGAATACAAACGCCGATTCTCAACCGAGGCTAACCACTGTCGCCCGGTTCCAGTAATGGCTCGCGGTTGACCGCCTCTGATCCGCGCGCGCAACGCTTCCTGCTTCACGTTTGCGGAAGGCATCAGGTGTTCCTGGACCAACCAGGTGGCGGCACCGGCCAAAACCGCGAATAACAGTCCCGGCATCATGAGACGATAAACGCTCTGGCCCGAAGCCCACCAGGCGATTGCTTCATTTCTGCGCGCGAGCACTGCGTATGTGATCAGCACAGTGATCAGCATCGTGGCCGGAAAGATTTCTACCGCGACCAATGGGAGAAGGAACAGCAGGTACTTCGCAACTACAGCGCTCGGCACATCGTTGATTGCGATAAAGCGCCAGAGCTCGAACAGTGTGAAGATAAGGAAAATAGAAACTAAGGCAATGAAACCAAGCAGGAAACTGGCAGTCAATGTTCGGAACAGACTGGTATCGAGCAGACTGGGGAATCCCGAGCGTCCGGCGCCCACTGTATGTTCCGGCGCCACCGCCTTGTGGCTTTCATCAGCGTCGTGCCCCTTCTTGAATACACTTTTCGCCAGCGTCAGTCTCGGAATACGGTTAAAGCGCACAAGTATCAAACTCAACAAAAGCATCAAGCCGGTCGCCATCCATTCCCCAGTAATCGCCGATACGGTATTGGTCCTGGCGATCGACTCACCGAGCAGGGTGATTAGGTAGTAAACAATTACAACGGTCAGGGAAAGTAGAATACCCGCACTGCGCCCGCCGCGTCTGACTCGCATGCCCAACAAACCGCCAAACAGCGCGAATACAAACGGGGCCACCGAGAGCGCCAGACGGCGGTTGATTGTTCGCTGTGCTTCCCTTCTTTCTTCAATCGACTCGGAATGCGATTGTTGTTTAAGGTCGCTCCAGTTCAACTCTTCCGGCTGCAAATCTTTTTGACCGGCGTGTTCGAGCAACTCCGCCCGTCCCGTGTCTATTGATATTCGAAGTTGTTCTAATCGTTCAACCACGTAGTTGCGCTCGGTGCTGTCTGCTCTGGGGATTTTCATCGCCACCGCATCGCTTAAGACGAGCTCTGATCTTTCGTTTGAAGAATCAATTCTCCCCGATCGGGCAGTCACGATTCTCGTGCCGTCGGGTTGGTGAGCATAAATGAAGACGCGGCCCCAGGATCCCTGGGTCTTGTCGCCATCCCTTACATAAATGACGTACCCGGGAATTTCGGTATTGAAAGTCCGAGGCTCTACCGGCGAATCGAGCTTTCGCAGAGCGCCTTGTAAGGCGGCCATGCGAAGATCGCGCGCCGCCTGGGGAACTTCCCGGAAGTGAAGAAAGGTGGTCACGCCTGTCGCCATAACGCCGATCAGCAAGGCCGGCCACAATAGGCTCCAGGTTCCAACCCCGGCCGCGCGAATCGCTATAATTTCGCTGTCACTACCCATCCGGGCAAAGCCAATTACGATGCCTGCCAGAACGGCGACTGGCAATGTGAGGATCAAGACACTGGGTAAAAGAGCGGCTGCGATCTGACCGCCGAGTGCGAATGGGAGATCGGTGTAAAGTGCTAACTCGGCAAAGCGGCCTGCTTGCTGAGTAAATAAGACGGCGGTTAGCAGCACCAGTGAGAGAAGCACGTAGGGTAGTGTGCCTTGAATAACATATCGTGCTATGAGTTTCCTGCCAGTTAACATTAAATGTAATTTCTTAGGAGTTTGATTTCCTGATGAGCGTTGCTCATTGAAACGTGGATTTTAAACGAGGCTGTCTTTCCAGGACCCGTCCAATAAGCTTATGTGTTAGTTCGGCCATCTCGCGATGAATACTGGCGGGCAGCGCTCTTGACTCCTGAGCGAATACATATGGCGCCAGCCGTTGGGTAGCCCGTAATTGTGCTTGGAGTTTCCGGGACAAAGGGTTGGCCATGTCGTGGCTGCAACTGCGGCAGCGAAAGATGAGGTCGGCGTTCAGAAAAGCGGCGGCCTTCTCATCAAACAGGCGATGACACTCGCCACAATGTCGAACATCCGGAAGGTAGCCCTCGAGTTTGAGTAGCCAGACTTCGAAGTATCTCAGGATGATTTGCAGGTCAGACTGTGATTCACAGATAGCGTCCAGACAGGCTTTGACCATTCTAAAAAGCCGTTCGTTGGGCTCATATGGTGGCGAAAATTCGATTACGAGGTCGCCCATGTAGGCTAGACCCGTCAATGTCTCAGCATTACCGGACAGGTCGAAATGGGATTTCACAATTTCAGCCTGGTTAAGTGAAACGAGCTCTTGATGCTCTTTCTGGTAATAGGTGATCTTCGCGAGCGTGAAAGGTTCCAGGGCGGCGCCGAACTTACTCCTGAGTTTACGGCAGCCCTTGGCAACTGCCCGAATGAGCCCTGCCGAATGCGTCAAACAGACAACAATCTTGTCGGCTTCACCAAAATTATAGGTTCGTAAGACAAGAGCTTCAGTCTCGAGTACTGCCATTAAACCTCAATCGTCACGTGAAATTCCTTTAGTATGGAATGAAGTAGAGTATCCAGGCCAGGACCAACCCAATCACCATAAACTCCGCGAACACCTTCAAACCATAAACGACGCGGTCCCGGTTTGAGTCTTTCGCAACTGTGCCGAAAACAACCGCAGTCAAAGCGGCAAAGGCCGTCATAACCAGGAAATGTCTCATGACTTCCTCCCTGCGGCGATATCGAAAGCGTCTAGCATCGCCAGGTAATTAAGCAGGCCCGCGACGAGGAGGAAAGTCCAGCCATACTCGAAAGTTGGCAGTGCTGCCTGTTGTGCTTCATGGGAAAAACCATATCCCAGGTAGTAGCAGGAGATGTAGAGAAGCCCGCTGCCAAGGTCGCCGACCATTGGTGGAATTTGAAGCGCCGATGAGTTTGCTGGCTCGGAGGCGCTGTACTTAAAAAGATGACCACCCATCATGAAGCCAGAAATAAAACAGGCCCAAACTGCGCCGCCGAGGAGAAGGGCCCGCACCCATTTCCCCTGAAGGACATGTCCGAGCCCCGGAACCAACCATCCGGCGGTTCCCATTAGCCAGGCCCTTGCCGGAGCTTTTTCGGTATTTATTTGTTCGCTGTAAGACCTACTCAAATTACCCTCCATCGACTTCCGGATATATGCAACGACTAACGTTACCGATGCGGATGTTAAAGCTTTACATCAGCGACGAGCTTCGCCGGTAATTACTTAACTTCAAACCTTAACGGTCGGCACCACGACCTCTAAAGACTAACTTTAACAGCATTAGTAAAGCAGATACTTTTGGCGCACCAGCCTAAACGCATCCAGGCCCTCGTTCCAGCTCTTCTCAATGTCTGCGATTGCAGTTCCTGCTTCAATTGCTTTCCTAATACTTGACGTGCCCGCTATCACATCAAACGGATTACGATCGTAGACGTACTCATAAGGCGGTTCCTTCCAACGGAATTCACTAGGATACAGGTCGTGAGCCATCTTCACCATCGCCACGCCGGCAATGACTGGCTCAAATGTGTCCCGATCAATCACGTGAATTTGTACCCCGCCACAACTGATGCCAGCGTGCTTTTGAAAAGTTGGCCGGAAGATGCAGCTTCTAAAGAATACCCCGGGCAAGGCCAGATCGTTCAAGCGACGTGCGTAAACCTCGGCATCTATGTAGGGAGCGCCCACAAGCTCGAACGGCCGGGTTGTTCCTCGCCCTTCGGACAATTGCGTCCCTTCGAAATGGACGGTCCCCGGAAACACCGTAGCCGAATCAAGCGTGGGCATGTTTGGCGAAGGCAAGACCCAGGGCGCATCTGTCTGATCTTGCCAGAACTCTCTTTTCCAACCGTCCATCTTTATAACTTCAAGGTCGGAGTTAAGTTCAAAATGCTCATTGAACATTTGCGCCAGTTCGCCCAAGGTCATGCCATGTCTCGTCGGAATCGCAAACTGCCCAACAAAAGATGCCTGTTCGGGTTCTAATACGTTTCCTGCGGCGTCAGCGCCATTAATCGGATTTGGCCGGTCGCAAACAATAACTTTCTTGCCAAACTTGCGCGCCGCCACCATGGCATTCGCCATTGTGTAGGCGAAAGTGTAAATACGGCAGCCCACGTCCTGCATATCAAAAACCAGGACATCGATATCTTCAAGCATCGCTTCGGTGGGTTCACGAGTCTCGCTGTAGAGCGAATGTATAGGTAAACCAGTCTCCCTATCCACAGTGTGCTCAGTCTCAATCATGTTGTCCTGAACGTCACCACGAATTCCATGTTGAGGCCCAAACAGCGCGCGGAGCTCGACGTTGGGATGTTCATAGAAAAGGTCAGCCGCGTGGCGGAGCTTGTGATTTACTGACGCCTGGTTGCAAATCAAACCGACGCGAGCACTCTTCAGAAGCTTCCACTGATCTTCAAGTAATGTCTCAAGACCGAGCCTGATATGCGTTCGAGTCATCTTTTGAAACCTGCGTCGCCGCTATTAACAGTTCTCATCGGCTGCGGGTACACTCAACGAGTTCAGAGGTCAACCATTCAGTTGGCCGGTTTGGAAGAAGCAATCCAAGGCTTATATTCTCAACTCAGATAGTTAAGGTAAAACCTTAGCTCTAGCCACACAGGACACTCCCACCGTTGACGTTTAGTACTTCGCCGGTGATGTGGCCGGCCCAATCGCTGCACAAGAAAACAACAGGAGGAGCGATTTCTCCCGGCGCGGCAATTTTTCCCAAGGGAATAGTGCTGGCGATTGATTGTCGTTGTTTGTCGTCGCCGAGCGCGCTCACGGTCATTTCCGTATCAACCCAGCCGGGCGCCACCGCGTTGACGTTAATTCCCCACGGGCCTAGCTCCGCTGCCAAAGATTTTGAAAAAGCAAGCTGACCGCCTTTGGAAGCCGCATAATTTGAATAGTTGGCCTCGCCGCGTTGAGCGGCCGTTGAACTGAGAATGACTATCTTTCCCGACCGTTGCTTTTTCATCACCGGAACTACCGCCCGGCATACGGTCCAGGTACCTTTAAGGTTTATATCGATGGTTTTGTTCCACAGATCCTCCGCCATTTCTTCCACTGGTGCCCCTAACCAAATGCCGGCATTGCACACGAGAATGTCGATGTGTTTGAAACGTTGGATCGTGGTATCGATGAGTTGCTGAGCTTCACGTGGATTGGCGACGTTAGCCTGGAAGGAGATGGATTCCACTCCCCTTGCTTGCGCTGCATTCACAGTCGATTCCGCGGCTTCCTGCCCGCTGAGGTAATTCACCACCACGCGCGCGCCTAACTCCGCAAGAAGTTCCACGACGGCTCGGCCGATCCCGCGCGAGCCTCCGGTTACAATCGCCACCCGGCCGTGCAGTTGTAAGTCAGCGAGATTCACCGGAGCGATTCTCTGGTCCAAACTACGTTCGTTGTGTCTTCTTCCAGCATTGAGGCTGTTTCTGTTTCAACTGCCTCGACGCCAGATTGACGAACGTATTCGCTGGCGGCGCTGATAAACCAGTCGAATAAGGCCATTGATAGGCTGTCTTCCTTCCACCCTAACTCCGGGTGCCACTGCACGCCCAGTACAAAGCGCTGCGGGCGAGAATCCTCTACAGCCTCGATTAGTCCGTCAGAGGACCAGGCAGTAGCCACTAGCTCGCGGCCAACTCTCTCCACTGCCTGATGGTGATGGCTGTTAACAAGCGCGCGCTCATGGCGTGCGAGCGACGATAGAAGACTCCCTTGCGCCAGATTGACTGCGTGAGACGGACGATCGCGCGGTGCGCCTTGCTGATGTTTGATAGCTTTAGGCATTTGCGAGGCGATGTCCTGGATTAGAGTGCCGCCGCGGGAAACGTTAAGCGCTTGCATCCCAAAACAGATCGCGAACAGTGGCACCTTGCGGTGCTCGATTTCTTCGAGGACCAACAAGTCGGTTTCGTCTTTAACGGGGTGTACGCCGCCCAAGTTCGGATGCGGCTCTGCGCCATAGCGGAGCGGGTCAATATCGGAATCACTACCGGGCAGCAGTATTCCATCCACCTCAGCCATCATTGCGGAGATGTATTCCTGCCGCGGTATGAGACTGATATGGAACGGCGCGCCACCGGCAGCTTCTACAGCTTCGCTATAGTGACGAGAAAGGTAGAAACGGTCTGTTTCCAATTCAAGGCGCATCGTTATGCCGATGCGTGGCCGGCGTGTCATCGATAGTTGTCTCCCGAAGTTAATGCGCTCCCGCTTTTTCAATCCCGATCATCGCATAGCAGTCAACTCAAAACCTATCATAGCCTAAGAAACCACCCTTCCTGACCTGAGAGTTTTTCAAATTGAGTGACTTCTTTCCTGGTTGAAACCTTCAATCATGGCGCAGCCTGGCAACTTAAATCATCTCTCAGGTCGGGAAGGGTGGTTGACCCCCGCTGATCCGTACCACACGAGTCTACAGCTTATGACATTTTCGGTTTGGTAGCCCGCTTGACTTGCATTAAAGCGAATTCCTATAGTGGCCATTACCAAAAATGCGCAGCGAAACTCCAGGCATTCGCAGCACCACCGTGCTGCTCGTCCGTAAAGATGACCACGTCGCGCTCGCGGGTGACGGCCAGGTTACTTTGGGCGAAACCATTATGAAAGCAAGCGCGAAGAAGGTCCGCCGCCTTTACAACGACAGTATACTGGCGGGCTTCGCCGGAGCCACTGCGGACGCGTTTTCCCTTCTAACCAGATTCGAAAGCAAGCTGGAACAGTATCACGGCAACCTCGAGCGCGCCGCTATCGAGCTCAGCAAGGAATGGCGCACTGATAAAGTGCTGCGACATCTCGAGGCGCTGCTCGTCGTTGCCGATAGCAGGAGTTCGTTTCTGTTGTCGGGCAATGGCGATGTGATTGCACCGGATGATGGAGTCCTGGCAATCGGCTCCGGAGGATCATATGCATTAGCGGCGGCCCGGGCCCTGGCGCAGCACACCGGCTTGTCGGCGCGCGAAATTGCGGTTGAGGCTTTGCGCATCGCCAGTGACATTTGTATTTACTCGAATCAAAACATTGTGGTGGAAGAGTTGTAATCACAGACATCATCAGGTGACATCCAGGTAGTAAGGATTTGTGTATTCAAAATGGTTATTTATTTAGAAGGCGAAGTGGGTGAAGAAACGCGGCTCGACGAGATGACTCCGCGTCAGATTGTGGCCGAGTTGGATAAGCATGTAGTCGGACAACGCAATGCAAAACGCGCGGTGGCGATTGCGTTGCGTAACCGCATCCGCCGTCAGAAGCTCGATCCGGAGATGGCCTTCGACGTAATGCCGAAGAACATGATCATGATCGGCTCCACTGGCGTCGGTAAGACGGAGATCGCGCGCCGGTTAGCGCGCATGTCTAACTCTCCCTTTCTTAAAGTTGAGGCTTCAAAGTTTACCGAAGTCGGGTATGTCGGTCGCGATGTGGAGAGCATGATTCGCGACCTGACGGAAATCGCAGTAGATATGACGCGGCAGGAGAAGATTGACGAGATTGCCGAGAAAGCGGAGTTGAATGCCGAGGAAAGAATCCTTGACATGCTGCTGCCGCCGCCACGTTCGACTTCCAGTTTTTACGACTTCGACGCTACCACGAATGACGAAGAGGGCTCGGAGGCGGCCGGGGATTCCGCGCCAAACGCTGCCACGCAAGATCAGTTTCAACGCACTCGGGAGAAGCTCCGGACACAACTGCGCAGCGGAAAGCTTGATAGTCGCCTTGTTGAGATTGAGATTCGGGAAAAAAATTTCCCGGTCATTGAGCTGGCGGGACCGCAGGGCGTGGAAGAGATGGGCATTAACATGAAGGACATGTTGGGTAATCTCTTTCAGGGCCGCACCAAGCAGAGAAAGATGCGAGTGGACGAGGCGATAGAGCATCTGATGCAGGAAGAAGAGGAGCGCCTGATTGACATGGATCAGGTGGCGCGCGCGGCAATCGAACGCGTCGAAGTTTCCGGCATTATCTTTCTCGATGAGATTGATAAGATTGCCGGCAGAGAGTCGGGCCATGGGCCGGACGTTTCACGCGAAGGTGTGCAGCGCGACATTCTGCCGATCGTCGAAGGCACCACTGTTAATTCACGCTATGGAATGGTTAGAACCGATCACATTCTGTTCATAGCTGCCGGCGCCTTTCACGTTTCAAAACCTTCGGACCTGATCCCCGAATTGCAGGGACGGTTTCCTATTCGTGTCGAACTTGAATCGCTGACCGTCGAAGACTTTAAGCGCATTCTCACCGAGCCCAAGAATGCCTTAATCAAACAGTATCAGGCGATGATGGCAACTGAAGACGTGGTAATAGAATTTACCGACGATGCGATAGATTCGATTGCAAACTTTGCGGCCCGGGTAAATGAGCACACAGAGAATATTGGCGCTCGCCGATTGCAAACAATCATGGAGAAGCTCCTGGAAGAGATAAGTTTTGAAGGACCTGATCTCGAACCAAAGAACCAACGAATTGACGCTGCTTACGTCAATGCCATGCTCGCAGAGACTGTTAAAGATCAGGACCTCAGCCGGTATATTCTGTGAAACCATTCATTTGTCGCGTCGTGTCCTTAGGTCTCGCTCCTTGTTTTCGAGTTAGACTTCCCTCATCTGCCCTGGCCCCAAAAGAACATCTGCGTCTACGTTGGTTAGCACTGGCGCTGCTGTTGCCCGCGGCTGTTTTAGTTGTCAACTGCGGCAAGCGGCGGCCGCCATTGCCTCCGATTGAGCGCGTGCAACAACGAACGGAGTTGCTGTCGGGAGTACAAAGGGGCAATCAAGTGATTCTCAGCTGGCCCGCGCCGCGGCGTAACGCTCCGGATGAAAGCGTACAGAGTATTCGCCGCATTGACGTCTACCGTTTGGCTGAAAAACCGCGTGCTCCAATGGGATTGACCGAGGAGGAGTTTGCCACTCGCTCGACCTTAATCGGTTCTGTTACTTACGACGAGATCAAGAATGCCACCGACGTTCTAACTTACACGGATACGCTGGAACTTGCCGGCGAGCCCGCGCGCTTGCGTTACGCCGTGCGCTACGTAAACGCCTCCGGCCAGCGCGCTGCGTTTTCCAACTTTCTTCTGCTTGAGCCTGCCGCTCGCGTTGCACAACCGCCGACGACGATCGCTACCGGTAAGGAGGTTGACGAGAATGCCATTACGATCTCGTGGCAGCCTCCCACAGCTAACATCGATGGCTCAGCCCCGGTTAATCTGCTGGGCTACAACATCTATCGCGCGGAGGAGTCGCAAGACGTTGACAGCCAAACGCCGATCAATGATGCATTGGTTTCGGGAACACAATATCAGGATAAGAACTTCAAGTTTGGAGAAAGCTATCGTTATGTGGTGCGTTCTGTTTCGCTGGGAACGGAAGGCGCCCAAGTCGAAAGCCTGAATTCAAACTCGATCTCGGTCTCTCCGCGCGATATCTTCCCGCCATCGGCGCCGGCATCGATTTCAGTTGCGGCCGCCCCGGGACGTATCTCTATATTCTTCAGGGCAAATCCTGAAGCCGACGTTGCGGGTTACAATATCTATCGTTCAACCGACCCGGATTTGCCGAAGGAGAAATGGAACAAGCTGAATGCCGGCCTGCTCACGCGGACAACTTTCCAGGACGAGAGAGTTGAAGCTACCAAACGATATTACTACTACCTGACCGCGGTCGATCAGGCAGGCAACATCAGTCCGCCGTCCGAAGTTGTTTCCGAGACTGTACCCTAAACATGGGAGGGGCAAACCTGGGACCGCGAACCTGGGACCGCGGGCGTCTCGCCCGCAATGAGCGCGAAGCGCGAACAGTTGATGCGTATCTGTAGATTCAAAACTGCACAGACAGCCACACCACGCTTCGGCCTGGTGGAAGGCGATTCTGTTTTGCCGCTCGCGGACGCCGAGGTAACAGAATCGTTTCCTAAGCCGCGCACTGACAAACCAATCCCCGTTTCCGAGGTTCAGTTTGTGGCGCCCGTCGCGCCTTCCAAAATCGTTTGCGTGGGACGCAACTATCGGGAACATGCTGCTGAGCTGGGAAACAAAATGCCGGAGGAGCCACTACTGTTTCTTAAAGCTCCTTCGGCAGTAGTTGCGAGTGATGATTGCATCGAGCTGCCGCCGCAGTCGAAGCAGGTGGAACATGAGGGTGAGCTTGGTGTGGTGATCGCGCGCCAGGCACGGAAACTTGCGAAAGAGGACGATCCGCTCAAGTATGTTCTCGGTTACACGTGCGTCAACGATGTCACCGCGCGAGACGTGCAACGCAAGGACGTGCAATTTACCAGGGGCAAGTCTTTCGACACTTTTTGTCCGGTTGGACCTGTTATTGTGGATGGACTCGATCCACTTAACCTTGAGGTTACCACTCGCGTTAACGGCGTGGTGAAACAAAATGGTCGCACCGCTGATATGGCGTTTTCAGTTCCCTTCCTCATTAGGTACATCGCCGACATCATGACCCTTCACCCCGGTGATCTGATTGCCACAGGCACGCCGGCAGGAGTTTCGCCAATGAAGAACGGAGATATTGTTGAAGTTGAAGTAGAAGGAATCGGAGTGCTGCGCAATACAGTTTGCTACGCTCCTGAATAACGGTGCGTCAACGGTTTCAACTTTTGTATTGGGGATCTGTTTTCCTCTGTGAAATCTCGGTGTACTCTGTATCTCTGTGGTAGATGTTTCCAACCATTCACTCACCACAGAAGACACAGAGTTCACAGAGAAAACGTGAAATTAAGCCATTTCCGAAAGGTGAAACTGTTTGATCAATCGCTCTAATGCCTGGAGGTTTTATGAAGTTTTTTCTTGATAGCGCCAATCTCAATGAGATTCGAGAGGCCGCCGCTTATGGAATTGCGGACGGAGTTACAACTAACCCTTCATTGATTTCGAAAGAAGGCAACGTTGTTTTTGAGGAGCACATCGCCGCGATTTGCGAGATCGTCAAAGGACCCGTGTCCGCTGAGTGCACCAGCGAAGATACGGAAGGTATGCTGCGCGAAGGCCATGAGTACTCAAAGATTGCGCCGAATGTGGTTATAAAGTGTCCGCTGACGCGCGCCGGGCTGAAGGCCACGCGGGCATTGTCCAACGACGGCATTAAAGTGAATGTGACGCTTTGCTTTTCGGCAGCGCAGGCAATCATGGCCGCCAAAGCCGGCGCTTCTTTCATCAGTCCTTTTCTTGGCCGCCTCGATGACATTGGTGAAAACGGTCTACTGCTGCTCCAGGACATCATTGAGGTCTATAGAAACTACGACTGGAAAACTGAAGTGCTGGCGGCGAGTATCCGCCATCCCATACATGTAATTGAAGCAGCGCGCATGGGCGCGGACATTGCGACCATGCCCTTTAAGGTGATCGATCAGTTGTTCAACCATCCATTGACCGACAAAGGCCAGGCGCAATTCCTTGCTGATTGGCACAAGAGCGGAAGAAAGTAAACTGCTACACGTAAGAGACGGTTCGATTAGAGTCAAGAAGTTCAGAGTTCAGCCTTAAGCTGCGGTTTCGTTAAGCAGCAAGCTAAAGCTTGAACTCTGAACCGATTGACTGCCGGAAAGCAGAATCGTTTGACGAGGTTTGGAAGATCGATCGTTGTACGCGTATACAAGTACGACGGCTTGCTACATAGAACGTGGCAGGCCGAGTTAGTTCGTCAGGAAAGCTCGCTTATCGTTCTCGACGCCCGGTTCACCGATGAAATCATTCACGATCTGCTGGGAACAATTGCGATCGGCACGCATAGTCTTGAATACTATTGGTTGGATCGCTGGTATAACGTCTTCCGCTTCGCGCACCCGGACGGCAAACTGCGAAACTATTACTGCAACGTCAATGTTCCACCAACTTTTGACGGCGAGACTTTGACCTACGTGGATCTGGATTTGGACATTCTGGTGGCTCCGGATTTTTCCTACCAGATACTCGATGTTGAAGACTTTGAGAGCAATGCGGAACGCTATGGTTACTCGGCCGAGGTGCAGACTAATGCGCGCCGAGCGGTTAATGAATTAGTTAGACTGATTGAGACCAGAGAGTTTCCATTTAATACCGATTAATGTGATGACAAGGCAACAACCCAGGCAATCCAAATCGAAACTCGAACTCCTGCGCGAGCGATCGCAACAGGCTGAGGCAGGTGGAGGTCTCGAGCGCATCGAGAAACAACATGCAGAGAACAAAATGACTGCGCGCGAGCGCTTGGAGTTTCTGCTTGATGAGAACAGCTTTGAAGAGTTTGACAAGCTGGTCGTACATCGCTCGCAGGACTTTGGTCTCGAGGAACAACTCTATCCCGGTGATGGCGTGATCACGGGCTACGGCTTGATCGATGGGCGTCGAGTGGTTGTGTTTGCTCAGGACTTCACTGTCTTCGGCGGTTCGCTTTCGGAAACTCATGCCGAAAAGATATGCAAGCTTCTCGACCTGGCAATGAAAGTTGGCGTGCCCGTAATTGGGTTGAATGATTCCGGCGGCGCTCGCATTCAGGAAGGCGTCGTCAGTCTTGGCGGTTATGCCGACATCTTTTTGCGCAACACCCTGGCCAGCGGAGTGGTGCCGCAGATTAGTTGCATCATGGGGCCATGCGCCGGCGGCGCAGTCTACAGTCCCGCGATCACAGACTTCAACATTATGGTCAAAGATACGTCGTACATGTTCATCACGGGTCCCGACGTGATTAAGACCGTTACCCACGCCGACGTTACCAAAGAAGAGCTGGGTGGCGCACTGACGCACAATCGCATTTCGGGTGTGGCCCATTTTGCCGCCGACTCCGACGAGCATGCATTACGAATGGTGCGTGAGCTGCTCTCTTTTATTCCGTCGAATAACCTCGAAGACGCACCCCGAGTCACGCCGAACGATTCTCCAGACAGAACGGAACTCAAGCTCAACACCATCGTCCCCGAAGCTTCCAATCAACCTTACGACATCCGTGAAGTTATCAGCGCCGTGGTCGATGAGAGCTACTTCTTCGAAGTGCAGCAACATCACGCGCCTAACATCTGCGTGGGTTTTGCCCGGCTCGCCGGCAGCTCGGTTGGCATCGTGGCGAACCAACCCGCCTTTCTCGCGGGCGTACTCGATATCGACGCGTCGGTGAAGGCGGCGCGCTTCGTCAGGTTCTGCGACTGCTTCAATATTCCACTCATCGTGTTTGAAGATGTGCCTGGCTTTCTCCCGGGAGTTTCGCAGGAGCACGGGGGCATCATCCGCCACGGCGCCAAGCTGCTCTATGCCTTCGCCGAGGCCACGGTGCCGAAACTGACGGTGATAACTCGGAAGGCGTATGGCGGGGCTTACTGTGTGATGGCCTCAAAGCATATTCGCACTGACGTTAATTTTGCATGGCCCACGGCAGAGATTGCGGTGATGGGGGCTGAAGGCGCGGTCGGCGTTTTGTATCGACGTGAAATTAGCGAGGCAAAAGACAAAGAGTCTGCCCGACGCGCACGCATTCTGGAGTTGGAAGATAAATTTGCGAATCCTTACGTGGCCGCCGAGCGCGGCTTCATCGATGAGGTTATTGAGCCGGCACAGACAAGGCCGAAACTAATTCGCGCGCTCTCTCTTCTCGAAAACAAGCGCGACACCAACCCACCAAAGAAGCACGGCAACATTCCGCTTTGAAGAGACAGAGAGAGAGTGTGTGTGAGACAGCATTCGCCTTTCTCCTCGTTGATTGATACGGACCGTGTGGTGACTCACTGAACGTCAGCAGAACTCACAAGGGTATGCTAACCCTCTTCCACGCGTACGCCGAGCATGTAACAGAATTCACACGGGAGCCTTGCTGCGACCTTCATACGCCGCTGTCAATCTCCTCACTTCTTTGGCTTCCTACTTCATCGGCAGCGATGCTTACAATCGTCCTTGGACCGTTTCGTTGCTTTTTCACAGCTCTTACGTTCATGCTTCAGCGGTATCGACTTGCACACGTCTTTGCGTAAGCGGTAAACATCATTACACCTATCCTTACATCGGTCGCCGGCAATTGATGCCGGGGTGACCGCCGCAAACGTTCCCAGGCACATTATGAATGCAAAACTCAATCTCAAAACAGCGTTAGTTGACTTCATTATAAAGCTCCTTTCGCGCAACAGATGTTCACGCTCCTGCTGCTACCGGTTTGATGTTTGGTCGTGGGAGAGTCCAGCCAATCGGTAAACTCTGTAGGAGATGACGCTAGGATACTCTGAAGACCCAATCTATGTCAGCACCCTCGTTTGGGATTAGCAGGCTGAGGGAAAGGTGTGCACAATCACCTGGTCCACACAGCTTTGCACAAGAGTAAATCGCATGTTCCCGAGTTTCGTGCAGCGCGGGTCAACGAATACAGAACCGGGAGCAGTAGCGACCGGGTTCAAGTTGAGCCAGAGACTACCAGCACGTAGAGGAGGGTGATCCAACGAAGCGCTAGCGCGAGTCTCAACCGGTCTACTGCTCCCGGTTCTGACTTTGCCTTGCGTTGGCGCCTTTTATTCAAGCTTCGGCTCTCTGTGCTATGGTGAAAGCTGACGACAAGCGTTTCACGACCACACCCAAAGAGCGCATAAGGTCACGCTGAGAAATTGAGATCAAGACGCAATTGATCATCTTTAGTCTTAAAACTAGCCCAAAGTCTATGGCGGCAGCAACGTCTTGCTCCAATTCTTTGATTTGTGATAGCGTGCCCTCACAAAACGTGAATTCCCCCTTCTCACGGGGGTCGACAGCTAATCACAACGGATTGGCTTTGCTCTTGCCGAAGAGCAACGGCTGGTTTTTGTTTTCAACTACTAGCGCAGTTCGTTCATGAACTGGGAGGACAAGAAATGAAGATGCGCGCAAGATGGCTCTTAGTACTCGCAGCAACTCTATTGCTCACGCTGCTGATACTGCTGCCCCGAATCTCTGAAGCTGAGCGATTCAAATGGTTTGGTTCTGATAAGGTTCTGTCAGCAAACCCCACACTCAACGATCCGATTCAGGATCAAAAGGCTGACATCACAGTGGTCGCCTCATATCATAACGACACCTCGATACCGTTGCGCGATATGAAACCTCAGCCGGTATTTTCAAAAGGCCAGCATGAAGCCAACGAAAATCCAAAGATCCCACATAAGCATAAGGACGCGCCGGACCCGGTAGTCCAGGACAGATTCGGCGACTTGAAGAGTCTCATGACGGTTAACATGCCGGCGCCCATTCTCAACTTCAACGGCATTCCATTCCCGGGTGTTGCCTGCAACTGCGCGCCGCCCGACACCAATGGCGAGGTGGGAGCGACGCAATATGTGCAGATAGTCAACGAAGGCTTCCAGGTTTTCGACAAGACTACCGGGGCCTCGATGTTAGGACCCGTGGGTATTTCTACGGTGTGGAGTGGCTTTAGTGGCCCCTGCGAAACAGCCGGCGATGGTGACCCCATTGCGCTCTACGATCAGATCGCCAATCGCTGGCTAATCAGCCAGTTTGCAGGAGCCGGAGTGCCCACTGATGAATGCATTGCGGTATCAACGACCAGTGATGCTACCGGAAGTTGGAACCGCTACGGCTTTCACCTCGGGTCAAACTTTTTCGACTACCCGAAAATTGGGGTCTGGCCCGATGCTTATTACATGGCGATGAACGTATTCAACTCGACTGGCACGGCCTTTCTGGGCCCGCAGCCGTATGCATTCGATCGAGCGAAGATGCTCGCCGGCCAACCGGCTACCTTCATCACTACCGGAATCACCGGCGGCTCACTCGAGGAAACATACTTGCCGGCCGATCTCGATGGCTCTATTCTGCCACCCGCAGGAGCGCCCGCGTCCTTCGTAGAATTTCCGGGCGGCGGTAGCTTCAGAGTTTTTCACTTTCATGTGGACTTCGCGTCGCCGCTTAACTCAACGTTTACTCTATTCGCTAGTCTCGCTTCTGCGGCCTTCACGGCCCGCACCGGGGGCATCCCACAGCTCGGAACCAGTTCCCTTCTGGATCCGATCGGCGACCGGCTGATGTTTCGCCTCGCGACCCGCTTCTTCCCCGACGGTCACGAGTCGGCGGTCGGCAATTTCACCGTCAACTCCAATAGTGTTGCATCCGTTCGGTGGTTTGAATTGCGCAATACAACGGCTGGACCAGTGACGGTGTTCCAACAAGGTACCTACCAACCCGACACGACTCATCGTTGGATGGGCAGCGCAGCAATGGACCAACAGGGAAATATCGCAGTTGGCTATAGCGCCTCCAGCAGTCTAATCAATCCGCAGATTCGATACGCCGGCAGGCTCGTAAGCGATACCCCAAATACTCTGCCGCAGGCTGAAGTTCACCTGTTTGATGGCACGGGCAGCCAAACGGGCACCAGCGGACGTTGGGGCGATTACAGCGATATGACTATCGATCCGGTGGATGACTGCACCTTCTGGTACACGCAGGAATACTACCTGACAACGACCAGTTTCAACTGGCGCACGCGCATCGGCTCCTTCAAGTACCCGGGCTGTGGTGGCGCACCAACCCCAACGCCAACACCCACACCGACACCGACTCCGACACCTCCTCCGGGTCCAAACGCTCCGAGTAATCTGACGGCGACAGCAGTTTCCACGAGTCAGATAAACCTTGCGTGGACGGATAACTCAGCAAACGAGGACGGTTTCCTCATCGAGCGCTGCCAGAGCAATACCTGCACAAACTTTGTGCAGATCGCTCAGGTCGGAGCGAACATCACTAGTTATCCCGACACCGGACTTTCGAGCAATACGTTCTATCGGTATCGCGTCCGGGCTTTCAATTCCGGAGGAAACTCGGCTTACTCGAATATCGCCCGGGATAAGACACCTAACCATTAGCCGGCCGAGTTGAAGAGACTCTGGAATTAAGAAAAGAGCTCAGTTGCGGAAGTCTCTTCACCAAGGTAAGGCGAGTGGACAAGCGATGCGACTACCTCCCGTCGCACTTAACCAGGCCGCGTATCTGAAAACAATGGGCCCCCCTTCCGGGGAGGGCCCATTGAAATTGGGTCCAACCATCATCGAATAGGACACGCAAGTGATGCGTGTCCTACCTCAACTGCTACCGCCCTTTCGCCCACCTTTCCTGGCCGGCTCTCTGTTTTCCGGTTTGCCGTATCCTCCGCCGCCCGGCTTCTCGCCGCCGTGATGCATGGCATTCACAGTTGCCCAGGCGCGTCGTTCGGCTTCGTCCTCCGGAACGCCGCGCTCTTCGTAACCTTCTTCAATGTGTTCGGCTTTGCGTTTTTGTTTATCGGTGTACTTCGACTTGTCACCTCTCGGCATGATTACCTCCTTATTGCTTCCTTGCTCCGCTCGCTAAATCGTTTTGGGCAATGCTAAGTAAGCAGACACAAAACGACAGACTTGTACGCAACCCCTACAACAATGCGTATCAGCCGCAATATACCAACTGGGAAAGCGAATTCCGTGCCCTGTCGCTAAGGCATTCCGATTGAGCACAGCACACGGTCCCTCCCGCGCTCTCTATTTTCAGGCTTAATCGAAATCAGAAGAGAGGGCGCTGCCTGGTGTTTTCCTTATAGCTCGGGCCGGATTTTCTCCGCGGCTTATCGTCGAAGACGGAACGACCGTTGAGTGAGGAAGAGATGGCATTTTCGTGGGTAATCACGGCGTCGAAATTCGCTTCCGGTTGGGCCCTGGATTCGACGGCACGCACGAAGCGTTCAAGGCGGCGGAAGCCGTCGAGTTTTTCCCTATCGCTTACCCGGTCATTGCCCGTTCCGGTTTTGGTTCCGACCCTTGCCCTGTCGAGGGCCGCGCGAAGGAAGTTGAGCGACTCATCGTATGTCTTTAGTGGGACCGGGAACGGATGACGGTCTTTGCCGCCGTGTGCGAATGAAAACCGAGCCGGATCGGAAAAGCGAGTAGGCGCGCCGTGGACCACTTCTGCAACCAGGGCGAGTGATTGCAAAGTGCGCGGCCCAAGTTTCTCAAGTAGCAGCAGTTCGGCGAAGTCGTGAAGATCGCGTTCGTAGGCAACGGCGAGTACTGCCCCAAGTCGTTTCAGATCAACATCCGCCGCGCGCACCTCGTGATGCGCGGGCATGTGCAAGTGACGTGCGATATTCAGTGTCTTGTCGGGATGTTCGCGAGCAATCTCAAGCATTACGGTCTGTGCGGGCGCGGCATGAGCATCGACAAGATTCATGATCGTGCCCTGGTTCTCCCCCACTATTCCGGTGTGAGGTTCGGCGACAAAGTCTTTAACCGCGGCCGAGTGCCAGTGATAACGACGAGCCATTCCACTCCGATCATTTAAACCCTGCTGTACGACGGCCCACTCGCCATTCGCTGTCACCACAAAACTGTGCAAGTAAATCTGAAAGCCGTCGGCGATGGCATTGTTGTCGATGCGCGCCGTGAGCCGGCTGCTACGAACAAGCGCCTCCCCATCGAAACCACAACGCTCCGCGATGAAACGTAATTCATGCGGCGTGTTTCGCGAGAACCTGCCGCGGCCGCCACAGATGTATAAGCCCAGCTCATCCGCCTGGGAGGCCAGACCGCGTTTCAAGGCGCCCATGACAGAAGTAGTGATCCCAGACGAGTGCCAGTCCATTCCCATTACAGCACCGAGCGCCTGAAACCAAAACGGATCGCTGAGGCGCGAGAGGAATGCCGACGTGCCGTAATCATGAATGATGGTTTCGGTGATCGCAGTGCCGAGCCTGGTCATGCGCTCTGCAAGCCATTGCGGTACGCGGCCGCCGTGGAGCGGAAGATCTGCGACTCCCGATCGTTTCATGTTGTGATTTTCCCCAGACTCTTCAGATACGTCATTACCCGGCTCGCGCTTGTTTCCGAGATCGATCCGATGTGATGGTCTGGCCTTAACAGCACATTACCATAACGAGTTAGCTGACATGCCAGGGACAGTCCTGTTGGACCAGCCCCAACGATGATTACATCTGTTTTAATTGTTGTCGTCATGCGCGCAATCCTAGCCTCGCATTCGCGTCAGACACAAGCAGTCCTTCTGCTTCGAGGCAGGCATACGATTGCGTGAGCTAAGAGCGGGGCAAGCCCACCTTCCCCCACCCCGAGTTTGATTCTGTTGAGTGATACAGTTAATTTGAAAGGCCTTCAAGGAAACTTAATACTCGACCAGAAAAGTCTCTCGGGTCAGGACGGTGGGCTTGCCCCCGCTCTTTCGTCAATAGCCGGCCCTTTTGATTGAGCGCCGGCTAGTTTTTCTTCGCGTAGTAACCCTCCCGATAGAGCAATTGTGGTTTGTTTCTAAGAAGTTCGGGATTGACGACTTGTAGTCGGATGCGGCGGTAGGAGCCGTCGTGGTTCTTATTAGTTGGCGAATATGCAATCAGATATTGAGAACGCAACTCTTGTTCGATTTGCGAGAACGCGGCTTGAAGTTCGCTGGACTGTCTCGGAAAGAAGGCGCGGCCTCCGGTCCGATCTGAGACTTTTCTTAGGGTTCCCGCGTCGAGTTTGCCTTGCGGAAAGTTGGCATCGCGAATTCCAATCGAATAAATCACAACATCCGACCTGATGGCGAAGTCAATAACATCCTGTCTCTTAATAGTGCTTCTGGTGTCGTCTCCGTCTGAGAGCAAAACGATTGCGCGTCGCGTACCCTCAGGGGCTTTGGACAAGAGGTCCTCAATCGTCATCCACATAGCATCCCAGATGCTGGTGTATCCTTTGGGGTCGTTTTCGTCGAGCTTCGAATCACCTTCGTAATTGACGCTTTCAGGAGGCATCTCAATCTTTACGCGTTGAATTCCGGCATGAAGTTTGGGCAGGTTGTTTGTAAGATCCTGTTCGACTTTGGGCACGCCGGTAAACGAAACTACGGCTGCCCGATCCCTGGCAGGCCGGATAACTGAATCAATAAACGAGCGCGCGGCATTCTTTTCGTCCGTCAACACTCCTCTTTGCGATTCACTTGTATCAACGAGAACAGCCAATGACAGGGGCCGATCCGTCTCGCGTTCAAAAAGACTTATTGGTTGGGCGATGTCGTTTTCAAATATGCGGATATCTTCGACACGGAGAGACGTGATGAAATGTCGGTCTTTATCGATCGCCGTGAACAGGGTGTTAACCAGATTGGTTTCCACACGTACTACTTCCACTTCCGGCTCAGATCGTTGAACTGGTGGCGTTGGACTCGCGCTCGGCGTCGGGGTCGATGCTGAAGGTATGCCAACGATTCTGCTTCGTTGCTTCTGCGACTGGGGACTCTGCGCGTCAGTTACAGCCGTTGCGCAGGCAACAAGTGTTACCAAGAACACGAGTATTCGAATATTGAGGTGATGCTTCATCAACAGGTTGAAAGTTCCAATGGCAGGTTAGGTTCTCTCGGAAGTAACAATTTCAATTAAACGCCGCTGAGGATCGAAAGTGATCTTGAAAGGTTGAAGAACGTCTCTACCAAGAATCACGGGCGCATCGTCTTCAACTCCATACAGAATGTCGGTCGGCACGCGCCGCAGGACGAGTTCCCCGATGCTTATCGTGGTCGGCGAGACGCGCCGTGAATGAATGGCGCCACCGGCGATATCACGAGTGCTTTCGCTGGGCCGGTTATTGCGCCGGTTTCCTACTACCACAGCGTTGCGCGCATTTACCGCGAGGCCAAAGCCCGATCCGGTATCAATCAAAGCCAGGCGGCCATCTCCGAGACGAACAAACGGACGAACACCATGGCCCAAACGTAGCCAGGGAACGATGGCTCCCTCGCCTGACTGATTCGTGCGCTCCGGCTTTGTGTCACGCGAGATTGTGTCGATAGCCTCAATGCGCTGATTCGGCATGTCGATCGAATAACCGTAAGGCGAGTAAATATCAGTGGGGTCGAGAACCCCATCGAGGCCGTATGTCAGAACCGGCACGACCAGACCAATCTTTGGTGCTTGCACCACATTGGCTCGATCTCCCAGAGCCAGTTGATTGATAACAGCTTCGCGATTGGAAGTAGTTCTGGCCCCAGTCAGGCCGCCCATTATGGTAGGAAGCGCGCTCCTGGTTGTTAACTTTGCGTCATCAACCACACGCTGAGCGATTATGTTCAGTCCGGCGCCGGTATCCACGGCGAAGAGGTAAGGACCCCTGCCATTAATCCACGTGCTTACCAGGAGTCCACGTTCTCTATTTATTCGCAACCGCACTGGGAGCGGTAACGGCGCGGCCCGGTGAACTTCCCTGGCAGCGGCTTCAACAATGAAAGGGGCAGTTCCCGCGCTGGGAACTGCCCACCCCATTGCTACCAGAGCGCCCAGGACAATGAAGAGCCTGGCTCTCATGCTGTGCACTCTCCTTGCTGTGGATTACTTAGTAACGGCGATTTCGGTTGCGCAGCTTGTACGTATACAATGCTGAACCGCCGGCGCCCGAAAGCGCACCAATCGCGGCACCCTTCTTACCACCAATCAGACCACCGATTATGGCGCCGCCGCCAGTACCCATCGCCACCGTCAGTTTGTCGCGATGCTTCTGCCAGAAACTGCGACCTTTCGGCTGTTGATAATCGTAATAGACTCTTCGCGTACCGGAAGAACTACGCGCATAGCTGCGGCCTCCATTTGCCACCCGCTGCTGATTGGAAGCAGTAGCTGCAGCTGCAGTGTTTTCACAGGACCTGAAGCCATCGGCGAATCCGCTCTTGTAAGCGTTCTGTTCAGAAGCCGAACTAAACTCGGCGGGAACGAACAGATCTTTACCAGAAGCGGTTGCCTGGTATTGCGCATTCTGTGCATCAGTACCGGCCGGAGTGGACTGTGCGGTTTGCGGCTCGGCAGCCGTTTGATTCCTTGAATGCATTACAAAAGCGCCCACAGAACCACCAATTAGGGCAGCTACGAGGGCCACCGGTAACAATTTGTTAGTCATAATCATCGGTCTAATCTCCTTTAACGTCGTTCGCGGCAACTTCCATACAGTGATTTAGCAATCTCTGTTCCTTGCGGCGCTAATTGCGGTTGACCGTGGTTGATTCTACCCTGATTACGGCTTTAATTAAGCAATTGGGGTTAATGCAAGGAGTTCACAATCGAAATCCAACATAGGGCGCTGTCATCGGGTTACCCGATATGGAGTCATTCAATACTCGATATCGAACTGGTAGGACAGATGATCAGCTAACTTCCCCAGGTCTTTGACCTTCGATGCGCGGTAAGTCTGTGACTTACCGAAGGACCGTATTACCAATTTCCCGGTCTCTGACCGGAGTCTCAAAGGTCTGAGACCTTAAAGAATTTCAGAAAGCTCCTCGGTAAGTCACAGACTTACCGCGCATCGGAGGTCAAAGACCTGTCGCCGCCACCTCGCGGTAGCGGGTGGGTCTCTGTCGGGATAGATCGGTCCGCGCACTAATCATTCTGTTGATAAGCTAACTTTTCCATCGAGACCCCACCCGCTACCGCGAAGTGCTACTGATGACCTCACGACACGGCAACGCAGAGTTATTACACAGGCCCGGTAGCGACCGGCCTGGGGCTCAACCGTAGTTGTTAGTCTTCGATGACCGCGATCAGCGATTGAAATACGCCACCGGTAAAGTTGACTCCCTGGCCGGTCGTTACCGCTTCCGGTTCTGATTAGGATAAACGCCAATGTTTGTCGACTATTACTATCTCGCGTCTTCAACTATTGTACGAGTCCGTGAGCTGTTGCACTTCCAAATTGAATTCGTTGTCCCACTAAACAAAAAGGCCAGGGAAAACTCCCCAGCCTTCTCTGTTTGATTCGATGTGCTCTCTTTACGCGGCGCGCTGAAGAGGCATGCTCTTGTTTTCGCGCAGCAGCTCAAGCGCCTTTTTCATCTGTATATCTTCAACCGAAGGTTTCGGAGTGTTCGGCTCCACAGTCACTGGAGGTTTGTCGGTTGGCTGACCGGGCTTAGTGGCCTGGTCATCATCGTTGCCAGTCAGATCCTCGGGATCAATCGCATCAGCCAATTCCGGACGCTTCACTTCAACTGACGGACTTACGCCAGAGTGGCTGCGGTCCTCTCCCAAAAAGGGCTTGCCGCTAGCTGATGCCCACTTGACTGTGGTTAGTAATAGCCCGTCCCCGCCGCGAAGTGTGAAGAGTTGTTGTTCAGCGCCGGCGCCAAAGCTCTTTTCACCCACCACCTGACCCCGATTCCGCTCCAGCAATGCAGAGGCGACGACTTCGGCCGCACCCGCCGTCCCCGAGTCGATTAAGGCGACAACCGGACCTGAGAAGATGGCTGCCTTGGGATCCGCACTGAATGTTTTTAGAGTTTTCCCTTCTCGACCTGAAGTCTGCGCAATCATTCCATCCTTAATGAAGAGATTCGCTACAGCCACAGCTTCCTCGATCGAACCGCCGGCAGTACCGCGAATGTCCACAACCATCTTCTGCGCGCCTTGCCTGATCAGATCCTGCACACGCGTGCGAGCGTCGGCGCCTTCTCCCGGCGCAAAACTGTTCACCCGAAGGACGCCAATCCGACCCGCTTCCATCCTGGCCTCAGCCGCCGGGGCTCGAAACGTACCGCGTTTCACTGTCAAAGTAAGCGGACGGGCATTGGCGCGGAGAATGCGCAACTTCACTTCCGAACCAGCAGCGCCGTTCAAGAGCTGTTTGGCATCATATAGCGAAATATCACGCGTGGCCTTGCCATCGATGTACTCAATGATGTCGCCGGCGCGCACACCTGCTTGATCAGCGGGCGAGCCCTTCATTGGTGCTATGACATATAGATAGGACGCGACCTGGGAAAGTTCGGCCCCGATTCCAGCCTGATTGCTCTTTGCGTCCTGACCAAATTCCCGTACCTGCTCGGGGGTGAGGTAGGTCGAATACGGATCAAGTCCGTACGCCAAACCGCGCAAGGCGCCGGCGCGAACTTTTTCCATATTCGGCTCATCCACATAGTCGGCCTGAATATGCTGCAGGACACTTTCAAAAATCCTGAGTTGCGCGTTTGGGTCGTTACTGGGCTGTTGCGCCCGCGTAGAAATCCAACCCCCAACGACGGTATAAAGCGCCAGCGTAGCTGATGCGAGAATCAGTGCGAACTTCGTACGAAATGACATTATTTACCTCGTGCTTTGCTTTGAAACCAGCCGCGAAAACCACTCTTGAGCATGCGCTTTTTGCGAGCCAGTCGTATCATACAGGCGGTTAAAGAAGGGTGCAACTTAACTTTACTCGGCATTTATTCAGACTTTTCGCGATCTTCGGCGCCGCCACGAGCGCCTGAGCAAACTTGGCGAAGCCTCGTTCTATGAAAACAGATGACCAGAAAAATTCCATTCGCGCGCCCATTGTCGCTCTCGACCTGGGCCTAAAGCGCGTGGGAATCGCAGTCTCGGACGCGTTATCAATCTCGATTACCCGGCTCGAAGCTCTTCAGCGTACCAACTGGAAGCAAATGCTTCGGGACGTTGATGATCTGGTACGCCGCTTTGACGCTAAAACGGTGGTAATTGGTTTACCGTTGCGCCTAAATGGTTCTCCTGGCGATTCAGCCTTAGAAGCTCGCCGCGTCGCACAAAAGTTTGCACAATCCTTGGCAGTTCCGGTTTATTTACAGGACGAGCGTCTAAGTTCGGAGGAGGCCGAGCAAAACCTTCGGCGGGATGGTCATAGGCGCGACAGGATTGCGGCGCTCGTCGATAGCGAGTCGGCAGCAGTGATTCTTCGCGATTTTCTGGAGGGCAGTCAGGAAAGAATCCTCGTGCCGCCTTCTGAGCAAACTCTTTAAGGTTCCCGACTCTCTAAACCATTGACGATGAAACGTATACTATTTGCCATGGTCCTGGTCGCTCTTCTAGCCACCGGCGCCTCCGCAATCTGGGTTTATCGAGACCTTCATACACCTATAGCGCACAGAAAGCAGGGACAGTATGTCGAGATTCCACGCGGGTCTTCGCCTACGACCGTTATCAGCAAATTAGCGGATGAAGGAATTATCAAGCATAAGTGGCCGCTAGCTGTTTACCTTAAGCTAACGGCGAGTGGTTCACAGTTAAAGGCCGGCGAATACGACTTCCCTTCACCTATTTCCCCTCTTGCTGTTTTCGCGAAACTGCGGGAGGGCGAGCAGCGCCTGCTGCGCTTAACGGTGGTGGAAGGATGGACCCGTTGGGACATTTCAAACGCCATGTTCAAGATTCCCGAACTGCACCTGGCGGATCCGAGCGCCGCCCTGCCCTTAATGAATAAGGTAAGCCTGATAAGCGACTTGGATCCAACTGCGAGGAATCTTGAAGGGTATCTTTTTCCTGACACGTATGAGTTTCCTCCAGATACTAAGCCGGACGAGATAATTGAAATAATGGTGAAGCGCTTTCGCAAGGAGTGGAAGCCCGAGTGGTCACTACGGGCTCATAGCCTGGGTTTGTCTCCGCGTGAGGTTGCCACGACCGCTTCCTTAGTTGAAACCGAAGCCAAGCTTAGCGACGAGCGTCCGATAATTGCTTCCGTGATTTACAATCGGCTCCTGAAAGAGATGGCCCTGGCCGTTGACTCTACCGTCATCTATGCCTCCAAGCTCGAAGGAAAGTGGCGATATGACGGGAAGGTTTATAAGAGTGACGTCGAGCGGCGT
Source organism: Acidobacteriota bacterium (assembly GCA_046726155.1). Taxonomy (GTDB): domain Bacteria; phylum Acidobacteriota; class Blastocatellia; order Pyrinomonadales; family Pyrinomonadaceae; genus PSRF01. Next base: position 24,592 of record JBKOZZ010000059.1, on the reverse strand, counting down.
TCGCCTTACAACACGCGGTTACATACCGGCTTGCCGCCTGGCCCGATTGCTTCGCCCGGCAAGAGCTCACTCGAGGCAGCACTCTATCCGGCGCAAACCGATTATCTGTATTACGTGCGTGAACCATCGCGGAATGATGGCGCCCACAATTTTTACAGTAACGAAAGCGATTTTGGCCTTGGTGTGAAGGCTTTGCGAAGCTGGGAACAGGAAAGAGACGCAGCAGCATCGAAAGAGGGCGCAGTGAAACTGCGTTAAGCGCGTAGCGGTAATTCGTGCTGGAAGTTAAATGGATTCGAAAAGCTTCCTTGAATTTGGGCAGTCGTTAATCTATTCTCATTTCGCGATCTCCCCTGTGGCAATCGTTGGCAATCTTTCTCATCTGCAAAGGTGTTTTTATGATCAGGTTCGCAAGTGTACTGCTGATAGTTATGATCAGTGCTGTTTCGGCGTGGTCTCAGGGCAAGGGCGTGGACAAGACGGGTGAGCGTGTGCGCGATAGCGGCACCTCCAACAGCAGCGGAACAAAGACCGACACCGGCGCCGGCAGAGGAATAGATTTTGGCAAAGGACGAACTCCTGAGATTCCGCCTCTGCCGAATCCATATCGCATTGCCGCGCGCCGAGACATCATCCTCAAGGCGATCGCGGATGTAATGCGCGATCGTAAGTTGACCGTAGACGAAGCAGCATCTAAGCCCGGCGACGGAATAATCGTCAGTCAGCCGTACACTTTCATTAAGGGTGCAGTCGTCACGCAATCGGAATTGGGTCGCTTTGCTGATGTGACGACCTCGAGTGCTCGTGGTTGGACCAAGGGACGTTACACGATAACTGTGGAAGTGCAACCGATTGACGGCAACAGCGCGAATGTTTCCGTCAACGCCAAAATAGAGGGGCGGACAGACGGAGCGACAGGGGCAGAGTGGACAACTCTCTCGAGCTCGGGTGTGGCCGAGGATGAATTTCTCTCGGCTCTTATCACCAACATTACCGGCGCGCCTCCTCCAGGACGATCGGAAGAGACGCCGCCCGATTCGCATTAGATTCTACTTTTAAAGTGATACTTGAAATTAGGTTGATTAGTTGATGATTGATTCTCACAACGAACATTTCGCCGAATCGACGCGCTCAGTTGGCCCCAAAGTCTTAGCCGGTATCTCCGCCCTCGTGATCACTGCTCTGGTATTCACAGGCTACGCTCTCTTAAGAAAGCGGCATGCGCAGGAATCGGGCTCGTTGGTACTGTCATCGTCGCCACCTAACGGCGAAGCGAAGAAGCCACCTAAGGCCTTGATCATGGTTGACGATGCGCTCTTGCAAGGAAGCAAGAGCATTATCGGAGGCACAGTAAAAAACAGTTCCACTGAAAAACTGGAGGGGCTATCGGTTGAAGTAGAACTGACACGTCGCAAGGACGGAGTTGCTGAGAAACAATTAGTGGCCGTGGAACCCGCCCAACTCGAGCCGGAACAGGAAGGTCGCTACTCGTTGCAATTGAAGATTCAGGATTATGGTTCCGCTCGGTTAATTGCTTTGAAGGCGGGTCCGAATCTCGAGTCGTTGCCTTATACGACAGCTCAGGGACAGAAGCGGCCGCCGGAACGACTCGAGTCGAAAACGATTACAGTCGGAAAACCGCCGTCAAATCGAGGCGAGTTTTTAAACTCACCGGACAAGCCGGCTCGCGTGCCGTGAAGTTGGGTTAAAGCATCCTCTGAAGTGCCGGCAAGGTGTTGTAGTCCGCTTCAAGTTATCGGTGAGAGGTCGGCATGGCGACGAAAGTTAAGGCTCTGTGTGAGCTGAAGAGGTGAAACTCTGCGAAAACAGTTCAAGGGCTGCTCCATAAGAGAGCAGCGTTTTGCGGATAGAATGCTTCCTCTCATCCTTAGCTGATGCAACGCATCGCTGGGTTGCAAACGTCCTATGAACGGCACAGGAGTGATATGTTTTCCTTGTGAAGCTTGTTTGCTCAATTGAGGAACGATGACGAAAAGTGGGCTAAAGTTAGTGATTGGATCTGTAAAGGCCCTGGCTATCCTCGGTCTAGTTGTCGCGTTCGTTAGCTCTGCGGGCGCACAGCAAACCACCCAAAGCCAAAAGACAATTTCACTCGACTCCGACAAAGGCTCTTCGGATGAAGGTGCGAAGCCGTTCGCGGCATTAGAAGAGGAGATGCGTGCAAAACGCGCCATTAAGCTTGCTGAGAAAGAGTATCAGGATAACCTTGAGCGAGCTAGGGACCTGTCAACCCTGGGCGCCTCAATTGTCGCCTCGTTCAAGCATAAAAACGAGTTGGATCGAGAAGACATTAGAAATCTCGAGAAAGTAGAAAAGCTGGCAAAGGGTATCCGGAGCGCTGCCGGGGGTTCTGAGGATGACGTCGAGATGCTGAAGCCTCCCAAAGATCTCGCTGCTGCCGTGGACATGCTGGGCGAACTGAGTAAATCATTGAAAGAGAAAGTGGAGAAGACTCCGAAACACGTCATCTCCGCAGCCGTCATCGACGAATCTAATGTGTTACTTGAGCTAATCCGCATTGTTCGGTCCCTCCCTCCTAAAGTGTAGTTATTAATCCAATGCTCAAGCCACGAAGTCATCGTGCTCTGCTTCACTTCGTTGCGATTGTTGTCGCCGGTCTAGTCTTCCCTGTTCTGATTCGATCCCAACAAGATGATGACGTAGTGCGCGTCAACACGGATCTTGTAGTCCTCAATATCACGGTTACAGACAAGGCAGGACAATACATTCCTGGTCTTCGCCTTTCCGACTTTACAATTTTGGACGACGGTAAAGAAGTTCCAGCTCAACTCGTTTCCAGCTTCAGCGTTCATGAGTCGCCGTTCGCGGCGGTTGTGCTACTCGATACGTCGGGGAGCATGGAGAACCGTCTTTCATTGGCCCGGTCCGCTGCCATTCGTTTCCTGGATAGGCTGCGCGAGGAAGATGTGGCCGCAGTTTACAAATTTGATACGCAGGTTGAACAGGTGCAGGAATTTTCGACCAGTCGCGACCTGGCGCCAATGGCTTTTGGCATGCGCGCAAACGGGATGACTACGCTCAACGATGCGATCGTTGACGCGGCAAAAGCGCTCGCGGACCGAATGGAGAAACGGAAAGCAATCATAATTCTATCTGACGGACTGGATACCCACAGTAAAGCGTCATCGGAAAAGGCGGTTGAAAGTGCGCTTGCCATTGGTGCGAGTATCTATGCTGTTGATATGTCGGCTGCGGAAGGGGGCGGCTTGCGCAACCAGCAGAGCGCGGGAGTGTTGAGGGGATTTGCAGACAAGAGCGGCGGGCGATTTGTCGCCACGCCGGGAGGTCAGGCACTGCGCGACGCGTTCGCCAGTATTGCTGAAGAGTTAGGCCATCAATACACCATCGCTTATCGCCCACTGAATCTGGTTCGCGATGGCAAGTGGCACAAGTTGGACGTCAAAACGTCTCGCAGCGATTTGGTTGTAAGAACCCGGAAAGCTTATCAAGCGCCAAAGAAGAAATAAGGCGGTTTAGAATTCGATCGTCAGGTGTCTTCACCTAAACAGGGAAGCTTGAAGGTACGCCGGGAACTGCTTGTGCCACGCCTCCACGATGTAGTTTAGAGTTCAAGCTTTAGCTTGCTACCTGCCAACGACAAACCTTGCTACCTGCCAACGACAAACTAAGGGTTGAACTCTGAAACTGCTTGAGCGACGGCTCCACGATGTAGTTCAGAATTCAGGGTACTGATGCAGTTTGAATACTACCGCCAGTGCGAACGTTCCGGTCCCATGCAGTCAGTACCACCTCGCGGTAGCGGGTGGGTCATCGCACCGAATGAATCTAATATGGAAACCACCGAAGCGTTGGCTTAAGTGCTCGCGGCGACGTCGACCCACCGGCTACCGAGGCTGTGTGAAAACTCAGTGTGGCACTTTCAAAGTTGATGCTAACTAACCAGCGGGGGTAACCACCCTTCCTGACCTGAGAGTTTTTCAAAATTGAGTGACTTCTTTTCTGTGTTCAGTCTCGCGTTGTCTTGGTGAGTGATTTTTCGCGATGCCTCTCCAAAGCAAGTTCAATTAATACATCAAGCATTTGGCTGTAACTTAAACCTGAAGCCGCCCACATTTTCGGATAGCCGGAAATTTCAGTAAGTCCGGGCATCGTGTTTAGTTCATTTACAAGCAACTCCTTCGTGTCGCGCTTGAAGAAAAAATCAACGCGAGCGAGACCGGCTCCGTCGATTGACTGGAATGCCCGGATGGCCAGGCGTTGAATTTTAGTTGCCAATGACTTCGGGATCGGCGCAGGAACTACAAAATCCACATGCCCTGTCTTCGTGTATTTCTCCTCGTAATCAAGAAAGCGCGCTGACTCGTCGTGAACTACATACTCGCCTGGCAAACTTGCCCTCGGTTCGTTGTTGCCGATAACGGCGCACTCGATTTCCCGGGCATCGACTGCCTCTTCAACCACTATTTTTCGATCGTACTGGGCTGCCAACTCGATCGCTTGTTCAAGTGATGGTTTATCTACAGCCCGCGAGACTCCTACCGACGAACCCAGGTTCGCGGGCTTCACAAAACAAGGAAGGCCAATCTCACGTATTATCGTTCTGAATACGCGGGGCCGATCGTTTAGCCAGTGTGAGCGCAAAAACCAGACATATCTACACAACGGCAGCCCGGCCTGAAGAAACAATAACTTCATCGCCACCTTGTCCATTCCACAGGCCGATGCGAGCACCCCGCACCCGACGTATGGAAGATTGGCCATTTCAAGTAAGCCCTGAAGCGTTCCATCTTCGCCGAATGGTCCATGAAGAACCGGAAACACCACGTCGAGGCGCTCAGACGTCAGCTCTCCTCCGTTTCGGTCGAACGAAAGCAGTCCCGTGTGGGACGGATCGCCCAAAATGGCGACCGCTCCTTGAGGTTGTTCAGCTACTCTTGCGGGAAGTAGGGATTGTGTGCCCGGTGGCAGCAGGCGGAAAGCCTCGGGCGGTGAAAGCCACTTCCCTTCCCGGGAAATAGCGATAGGAAGAATGTCGTACTTCTTTCTATCGATCGACTCGATTACAGAAGCGGCGGAACGCACGGAAACTTCGTGTTCGCCGGACCGGCCACCAAAAATCACGCCCACGCGGAGCTTCTTCGCCAAATGACTACTCCCTGTTTCCAAGCATTGCTAGAGAATCGTCTTGCCTAACGCCGACAAGATTAACTCCACACCAAGTTCCGCGGTCTTATTATTTATATCGAGCGCGGTATTGATTTCGACAACTTCGAGCGAACGCATGCCGCCCGCTTCCGCGATTTTCTCCATTGCCAGGTGCGCTTCTCGATACGTAAGACCACCGCGCACCAGCGTTCCTGATCCCGGGGCATCGCCGGGATCCAGCGCATCAACGTCGAACGTTACCGCATAGCCGCCATTGGCCCGCGACGCGATAGCAATCGCTTCATCCATACAAGCGCTCATGCCGCGTTCATCGATCTCTCGCATGGTAATGAACCGAATTCCCAGTTTGGCAATAAGTTTACGCTCGTCGCGATCGATGTCGCGCGCGCCTACGTGCACAGACAAAGCCGGATCGAGCTTAGGCGAAAACCCTGCGATGTTTGTCAACTCCGGGGCGCCATGGCCCAGGAGCACTGCCAGCGGCATGCCGTGGATATTGCCTGACGGCGTAGTCTCCGGCGTGTTCATATCGGCATGCGCGTCAAACCATATCAAGCCGGGATTTTTATCCTGCTTGCGGCAGTGTGATGCCAATCCTGAAATGGAACCGATAGCGATCGAATGATCGCCGCCTAAAGTCAGTGGTAACTCGCCGGCCTGCAAAACTCTTTCGACTTTTTCTGCCAGGACTTCGCAAGCCGCCCTGATCTCCCGAAGATATTTCAGCTTGGCGCCCGGTTCCGGCGTTGACTGCGATGGTTCGACATGCAGATCGCCGAGGTCGCGAACCTGATAACCAAGCTGAGCGATTCTGTGAGTGAGCCGCGCAACGCGAAGTGCTGCCGGACCAAGTTCAACTCCGGCCATACTCGCCCCATATGCCAAGGGCACACCCAGCACGCCGACGGCCTTCTTAACTTCCGAGTCCGTCGCGCTTTGGTTCTGATTATTCTCCGCGACAATAGTGCCTGCCATACAAGTATTGTTTCCTGGTTAGCCCCCAAGATTAATATTGAAGCCGCCCCCACCGCTTCCCTGGGTTGGAAAAAACGGCTTCAAAAGTCCCGCGAGCGCTGCCAGATTGCGAGTTTGAATCAAGATTTCTCCCGGGCCGCTGAATTCAGCAACGATGCCCTCGCCGCTCATCAGGCTGCGAAAGAAACCGGCGGCCGCTTTGCGCAACGTGTATTGAGTGGTTCCCTCCCAGGCAACGAGGTGGCCGGTATCAACGACATAACGCTCGCCCGCCTGCAATGTCTTGCGGTGAATTGCGCCAAAGGACGAAACGAGCAGCAGGCCGCGTCCCTGCACCATCAGCACAAACAGACCTTCGCCGCCGAAAAACGATTTCGCGCCGCCCCATTTTGTATCAACATTTAAACTCGCGTCACCTGCGAGGTAAGAACTAGATTGCACGAAGAAGGTCTGATTGTTTAGTTCAATGGCCGCAATATCTCCCGGCGCTCCGGGCGCAAAGGTGACTTCTCCTGATCCGCCGCGGGCGGTGAAGGTCGAAATAAACGCCGACTCGCCGCCGGCAGCTCGTTTGATCGCGCCAAATAGTCCACCCTTCATTTGGGACTGCAGCTCTATATTCGCCGACATTGAAACCATCGCGCCCGCTTCTGCCTGAATCGATTGCTCCGCCTGTAGCTGAATCACAGCGAGCGAAAATGCCGGCTGATGTAACACTTCATATTGGTAGCCGCCGCCCTGGCCTCGCGAATCTTCATCAATATGAATCCCGTGACTCTGGGAGAATCCTGCCGGTTGGCGAGTGGCCGCACTGGTCGCATTGCCCGCCTCGAGCCTATGGCCACACGCGCCGCAGAAAACCGCTCCTTGGAGCAGTTGAGCACCGCACCTTGGACAGTTCATAAAGTGACTCCTTGAGATTTTTCATTAATGATTGCCACAGCTTCTTCCGGCGTCTCGGCAAAGTCCAGCGCGGCGACATCTTCCCGACTTACAACTAAATGCTTTTGCCACTCTCGCACTATGGGCGGCCAGCATTCACCAAGCAAAACAAGTGGACGCGGTCCAATAACACGAGTCTGAATCTTATTCCAAACCAGCGACAACTCAGTAACGGTCCCCATCCCACCGCGAACCGCTATGAACCCGACCGAACGGGTGATCAGACGCTGTAGTCTTTCGTAAAAATGGGGTGTGGCTACTTTGTCGGTGAGATAACGATTCGGTTCTGCCTTAAACTGGTTCATTACTATCCCCAGCACGCGCCCGCCTCGTTCGTGGGCACCACGACTTGCCGCCTCCATTACACCCAGGTAACCGCCGGTGCAGATAGTAAACCCCGAGTCGGCCAAAAGTTGACCGACCCGCCTGGCCTGGGCGTATTCGGGATCGATTTCGCTACATTTCGCGCCACCAAAAATGGTAACGATTCGTTCTGGGACTGGCACTTCGGAGGCCATCAAATTTTGTAAGGTAAACTATTAGCTGGCGAACCGGCGCTACTTTCCCCGCAAACTAACAGTTTGCGACACCTCAATCGCGTGACTCATCCCTTCGCGTCGCCGCTTAACATCAGCGAGCCCGACTCCTTGTAGCTCACGTAATCTTCGCGAGTCTCGAAAGAGCCGCCGCTGTACTCTTCGGGAATGGGCGCCGGATCGTAGAGCCGCCTGTCGCGAACATCAACAAAACCGGCGCGCTCAAATAAGAATCGATAGTCTGAAATGCTCAAGAGCTGCACGGGCACTTTTAACTGATCGACCCACTGATGCGACGGCAGGTTTTCGCGGTAGAGATCGACTACAGTAACGAACAGGCCGCCCGGCTTGAGCACTCGTTGGATCTCCCGCAACGCTCCGGCGATGTCAGCGTAGTAATACAGCGACTCCATTGAAAACGCATGGGTAAACTCACCATCGCCAAAAGGAAGTCTCTCCGCACTGGCCACCTGAAATTCGACATTTGAAAATAGGGTGGAACTCTCACGAGCGAGCTTTATCATTTCGTCTGCAATGTCGACCCCGACCACGCGACCATCGCGAGCTTTCTCAGCCAGCAAACGCGTTGCCCATCCTGATCCGCAACCCACGTCAAGCACGCGCGCCCTGACTGGAATTGCCATCAGTTCAATTGCCTGTTCCCCGACCGGACGATGGCCTTTTTCCATGCCCTCGCCGCGTCCGGCTCTGGCCCAGTCGTTGAATTCCAAACGCAAACGCTCGTCAGTTAGTAGATTATCTTCCATCTGTTCGGCACATCCTGAGTGTGTCGTTACCAGAGCGGGGGCAAAAGCTATGGGCGCAGTCGATAAAGCATGCGCGGAAATGGAATCGTTTCTCTAATGTGCTCAATGCCGCACATCCACGCGGTGCAACGCTCAATACCCATTCCGAAACCGGCGTGGGGAACACTGCCATAGCGGCGCAAGTCCAGATACCACTCGAACGCCTCTTGCGGTAATTCGTGCAAGGCAATCTGTTCCTTCAAAAACTCGAGCGATGTAGCACGCTCGCCACCGCCAATTACCTCCCCATATCCTTCCGGCGCCAACACATCAACGCCCAGTGCCAAGTCATTTCTCTTCGGATCGCGGGCCATGTAGAAAGCCTTCACCGTCGCGGGATAGTGGTGCACCATTACCGGCTTATCGTATTTGGCTGATAGATATGCCTCATCAGGCGCGCCGAAATCGCCGCCCCACTCAAAACGCGATTCAAGTGCGCCGCTGGCGTACCCTTCTTGTAGCAACTTCACAGCGTCGTCGTAATGCACGCGTGGAAACGGCGGCACGATCGCTTGAAGCTTTGCCGTGTCGCGTTCCAGAACCTTGAGCTCTTCGCCTCGAGTCTCCAGCACTCGCGCGGCGATAAAAGAAAGCATTCTCTCTGAGAGTGTCATCACGTCGTCGAGTGTTGCAAAAGCCATCTCGGGTTCAACCATCCAGAACTCAGTCAGGTGCCGTCGTGTCTTCGACTTCTCCGCGCGAAACGTTGGTCCGAAACAGTAGACCTTGCCAAAGGCAGCGGCAGTGGCTTCGTTATAAAGCTGGCCGGATTGGGTGAGATATGCTTTCTCGCCTTCAAAATAGTCTACTTCGAACAGCGTGGTCGTTCCTTCGCAAGCAGCAGGCGTAAAGATTGGGGCATCGGCGAGTGTGAACCCGTCGTTATCGAGAAAATCCCGCACTGCCTTGACCACCGTGTGACGAACTTTCAATACCGCATGCTGGCGACGGGACCGCAGCCACAAGTGCCGGTGGTCCATGAGAAACTCGGTGCCGTGCTCCTTGGGAGTGATTGGGTAATCGTGCACCTCATCGAAGACTTCCGCGTGCAGCAGGTCGATCTCATAACCACCGGGCGCGCGGCTGTCTTCCCTGACAGAGCCCCTGATAGCCAGCGCGGATTCCTGACCGAGTCCCTTTAGCGCGTCCCAGACTTCTGGTGCAAGCGAATTCTTGAGTGCGACGCACTGGACGACTCCGGTTCCATCACGAAGCTGCGGAAAAAGAATCTTGCCACTCGAACGCAAGTTGTAAAGCCAGCCCTTGATCGTGACTTCCTGGCCGACATGTTTGGAGAGTTCGTTGATGAAGGTGCGCGCTTGACTGGTGGTTTCCAATGATTGTGATTCAGTAGCCATAATTCTAACGATGCATTTGAAGCCCGGAGTTCAGAGTTCAGCCTTTAGACTGCCGCTTCGCCAGGCAAGCTAAAGCTTGAACTCTAAACTGCATGAGTGCCAGCAAACTGTTAGTTTGCGATGTTTAATAGTTGCGTCTCAAGCTGAACGTCTCTTCTTGCGATTGCGATGCAAACTAACAGTTTGCTTTACACCGACAATTAATTGACGTTAGTGCGTTCTCGAATCATTCGGCGCAATGCCGGAAATCTTTCGAGCCAGTCGGCAGCCTGAACCACGATGCTAAGCGTCGGTTGAATAAACTGCTCATAAACGGTGCCGCGTTTGCAAACTGCCGTTTGATAAGAGAATGTGCCCGTAGCTTTGAGGCCTCGCTGAATCGTCATCAGCCGAAACTCCCGTGCGATCTCATCGGGATCCAACGCCTGAAGACCGAGCAATCTCCGCGCCTCCAGGAGAAACAGACGGTAGGCGCGTAGTTCCGCAAGCGAAGGAGGTTCATAGCGCCTGTCTAGCAGAAATGAGACCAGATCATAGGTGACTGGGCCCATTCTGGCATCCTGATGATCGACTACCCGGAGGCGATCGTTCTCATCAACCATCAGGTTTGCCGCATGGAAGTCGCGGTGACAAAGGACGCGTGGGCGGGCGGCCAGTTCGGCAGCAATGTCGTTGAGCTCAGCCTTGAGCTCAGCGGCTTCCGCGTGGCGAAGTGTTTCACTTCTTAGACTTCCAAAGTAATGCTCAACGAAGAAGTCCAATTCCCAGGATAGTTTCGGTTCATCAAAAGCGAGGCGGCTTGCAATCGACTGCCGCTCGAAGGCTGTTTCGGTGGCTTTCTGTATTTGCGCAATCAGATTAACAGCACGCTGTTTATATTGGTCGCATTCGTCTTTGGGAGCTGCCTCATAAACACGAAACAACGGCCGGTCACCTAAGTCTTCCTGCACGATGATTCCGCTTTGACCATCGACAGCGTATATCTCCGGCACCGGGATGCCACTTTCGAGAAAGAGACGCGTGATATCCAGGTAGGGGTGAAAGTCGGGATCGAATGGCTCGGGATAAACGGCCGCAACCGCCTTTCCCTTCTTCCAGGGAATGCGAAAGTAGTTGCGCGTTGAGGCGTCAGGAGTTAGCGGCACAAGCCATCTACTCTCGATTCCCTGGTCTTCCAGAAAGTTCGAGAGCCGCTCCGCTGCAGAGAGGTCAAAAGGGTTTGTAGTCACCTGTTTTGCTGAACTCATTACGGAAGGAAGCGAGTGTTCAATTCTCTTAAAGGGTGGCTATCAATCTCACCGTTTTGGTTTTCGTGTGCGCAGGATTGTATCACTCAGTAAGAGGCACGACAAAATTCTCGCCCCGAAACTCTCCCTTGAGAGCTTTGGCCGGGGGAACCTTCCCTTCCACCAGCGAGGCACAAACGACTGCCGCATCCTCAATGACTTCGCCCGCGGCGATCTTCACGTTGTCACCTAACACAGATCGCCTGACGCGGGCGCCACTCTCAACCACAACCTTGTCCCAGAGTATTGCCTGCTCGACCGCGGCGGTTGGCGAGATTTCACACCCGGTGCCGCTGGTAACACTCATGCCCGTTTCCAGCAGCAGTTGAAGGGTAATATCCAGATACCGCTGCATTGTTGAGAGCTCAAACCAGCGCCCGTTTGCTAGGTGTACCGCAACGCGTTCATCGTTGGCAATGGCCTGGGGATACACGTCTGTTGTTGAATGCGAAAAGATGGCATGCGGGATGTAATCGAATATTTTGGGCTCAAGAATTTGGATGCCGGTGAACATGAGCGGCGGATTGGCATTTGTGAAGTCGGCGCGCTCCGGCATGCCTCTAAATCCTGTTAGGAAGCCGTCCGCGGTCTCTACAATTGAAAACTTTTCGCAAGCTGCATTTGGTAACAATACGAGCGTCGCGATCGCCCTTGTGCGGCGGTGAGTTTCCAGCGCGATATTCAAATCGATGTCGGTAATGATCTTTCCATTGACTACGAAAAACGTGTCACCATCCAGCAGCGGACGGGCGTTGTCGATAGCTCCACTGGTACCCAGAATTACAGGCTCTTCAACGTAGTGGAGCTTCACGCCAAACCTGCTGCCGTCGCCAAGCGCCCGACGAACGGATTCCGGCCGGTGATGAAGGTTGACAACTACTTCATCGCAACCGTAGCCAGCGAGATATTCAGCCACATAACCGACGAGTGGTTTGCCCAGGATTGGAATCGCCGGCTTGGTGCGATCTTCTGTTAGTGGCCACAAGCGAGTACCGTAACCTGCGGAAAGAATCAGTGCGCGCATTATTAGGATATTCTATTCGTGCGCCTGGGCAACGCCAAGACTGCGCAGGCGAGCGCGGACCAAACGGTGTGGACCAGGAGATTTTCCATTTGTCATTTGACATTTTTCATTTTTCATTTAGTCCGACCGATGAACTCGACATCTAGTCCGACCGATGACCTCGACGTCTGGTCCCACCTATGACTCGACGTCTAGTCTGGTCGAAGCACCTCGACGTTCCTCGCCTGCAACGTCTAAATGCAGATGAGACGCTTAGAAAATGACAAATGAAAAATGTCAAATGACAAATGGAAAATCTTCTGCTTTGGTTTCGTGGGGAGCCACTCCCTGGGATACTGAAGCCACTGCCTACGACGCTTTGGAGGCGTCACGCATCATGAGGTCGAAAGTTCCCGGTGCAGTTTTGCGGAAACGCGTGTTGCGGTTGAGTGAAACCGCGATGCTGATGGTGGGGTTCTGGCCGGTAAACTTGAAGCCGCCTTCCAGCAAGCGATTGTAAATCTCGTTGACGTGGAGAGGGCCACCTTCTTCGCGCAGCAACAAAGTAACCGCCTGGGGAATAGTTCGATCCATGAACCGATCGCTAAGCGCTTCTGTGTTTGGCCTGAGCGTGGGAATTTCCTGACGCTTGGCTTCCACCTGAAATGGCGCTCGGGCTTGCGGCGACGAGGGACGCATCGCCGCCTCGAGTTCCGCGTCGGAAGGAAGACCACCCGAGAGATTGCCCATGGAAAGATTGCTGGAGGCCAGAACCGAGGACAACAGGCGATAGATAGCCGCTTCCGACTGAGAAGCGAGTGTATCCATTTCGGCAAGCTCAGCCCGCACCGCATCTGCCTCGACCTCGAGTTCTCTCAGCCGGGCCGCCAGATGCATACGCGCCGCGCGCGACTGGCGCAGGCTCTGTTCCAGACGGGAAAGTAGGTTTTCGTTTGGGCGGTCCATCATCGAGCGAATCTTAAAGGGATTCTGAGGTTTTCACAAGACTTTTGCGAGCTGCCTGGAACGCAAACTGTCAGTTTGCAGTGTATTCTCTAGTCCCCGGGCGGCAGGTCGAGTCCACCTTAGACAGCGCAAGCCAACAGTCTGCGTTGCGCAAAGCTCAAGGACGGCGTTGCACAAGTCATACAAGCAGTGCGTGAAGCGCACGCCAAAATTATTGTTCAGCGGCTTTGCCGCCGCACAATGCGGTAAGGCTCCGCCTTACGGAGACTGCTTTTAATAATTAGGGAGGCTACGCCTCCGATTCATTACAAATTCATGAGGCACAGCCTCATGAAAGAAATACTATCGCACGCCGGAAAGGCAGAGCCTTTCCGCACTGTGCGGCGGCAAAGCCGCAAGCGCTTCGTCAGTGGTCTGCTTCGCGGACGGGGTTCCGTCAATTCTTGTGCAGCTTCCACGACTATCGGTCGCGGTCGAGAACGTACGTAGGTATGGCCTTTAAGGATTCGCAAAACTCTGAATGCGGCAGGTCGTCGAGAGCGGATCGCGCTGCCGCGGCATATTCATCACCGCGCGCGCGAGCCTGCTCGATTGCGCCGGCTCTTTCAACAGCGTCGAGAAGTTTGCGCCGGGGAACGGTTTCATAGCTCGCATCGGTCATGACAGTCTGAACGATCTCCCGAGTGGATGCGTCACTCGCAATCAGATAGATCAGAGGCAGCGTCACTTTGCCGCCCAGTAGATCGACGCCTGCGCTCTTTCCCAGTGCATCATCTGTGGAAGTGAAGTCCAGGAGATCGTCGGTCAGTTGAAAGGCCATGCCGAGATTCATGCCATAGTCGGCTAACGCCTTTTGTTCCTGCTCACTCGCGCCGCCGAGTACCGCGCCCACTTCGCAACAAGCGCTGAAAAGAAATGCGGTCTTTCGCTGAATGATGTCGAGGTACTGTTGCTCGGAAATGTCAGTTCTACCCAGCGTCGTCAACTGAAGCAGTTCCCCTTCAGTCATCTTTCGCGTGACGCGCGTAAGAATGTCGAGAATCGGCAAGGACCGCTCAGCGAGGCTGGTTTCGAAGGCCGACATGTAAAGCCAGTCGCCCATCAACACCGCGGTTTCGTTTCCATAAAGCGCGTTGACGGTGGGACGATTTCTGCGCGTGTCAGCGCTGTCGATGATGTCATCGTGAACGAGCGTGGCGGTGTGAAGAAACTCCATTACAGTTGCCATCCGAATAGAGTTGTAACGGGAACCATCGCCGCCGACCGCATAGTTAGAGAGAATTGTTAATGCCGGCCGAACGCGTTTGCCACCGGAAGCCCGAAGATAGTCGGCAAGGTAGGCGATTACCTGAACATTTGATTTTGCCTGGCGCTCAAACTCAGATTCCACCTGCGCGAGTTCCGGGGCAATCAGACTGAAGATGCGCTTCGCGGAAAGCTTTACTTCGTCGAGGACGGCGCTGTTTTCTACTGTTTGCATTCTGTCGTTTTTGCAGAACGGCTAGTTCGTCCGATAGTTTGAAAACTGCATATTTATACCGAAGTCTTTACCTTTTAGGCTGGCAATAACCGCCTGGAGCGTGTCGCGATCCTTGCCCGAGACGCGCACAATGTCTCCCTGAATGGAAGCCTGCACTTTTGCCTTTGAGTCTTTGATGAACCGCACGACCTCTTTGGCTTTTTCCTGCGGAATCCCCTGCTGAATCTGAACTTTCTGCCTGACTGTGCCGCCGGCCGCCGGATCAACGCCTCCATAACTAAGAGCCTTTAGCGGCACGCCGCGACGCACCAACTTTTGCTGGAAAATGTCGTTCATGTTTCGCAGCTTAGTCTCGTCTTCGGCCGTTAACGTCAGTTCGTTGGCCTCGAGGGCCACAGTTGCGGAACTGCCCTTGAAATCAAACCTCTGTCGTACTTCTTTGATCGTTTGATTGATGGCGTTGGTGACTTCCGCGCGATCAACCTCAGATACGATATCAAACGAATTCTGCTGGGCCATTGCCTTCTAAGTTTTCTGGAGACGTTCAATTGGAAGTTTTCTTATCAAAGGTGAGGATAACATCAAATTGTCAGCATGTGAAAGTTATCTCTAAATGCAAAAGACGCCCGGAGGCGTAACAAAGGACAGCGGGGGCGAGCCCGCCTTCCTGACCTTGAGGCTCTCTGACTCGCCTTGTCCTCACCGTCTTGGACGCCCTTCAACTCAAGAGCGGAAACTGGCCTGCTAGAGAACCTCGGGGTCAGGAAGGTGCGCTTGCGCCCGCTCTTAGTGAGATTCCAGCTTGAAGAGCCTGGCAAAGTTTTCGCTGGTGATATGGGCTATTTCTTCAAGTCCTAAGCCATGGATGTTCGCCAAACATCGAGCTACCGCAACCACATGGGCAGGCTCATTTCGTTTTCCGCGAAACGGAACTGGCGATAGGAAAGGACAGTCTGTTTCGATGAGCAGCCTATCCAAAGGCACCTGCTCAGCAACTGCCCTGAGGTCCTGCGCCTTCTTGAACGTCACTATTCCTGAAAACGAAATCAGGAATCCCAACTCGATTGCCTGCTGTGCCAGGCCTAAGCTTCCGCTGAAACAATGCATGACTCCCGCGAGATCAGAACGATGAGATTTTAATATTTCGATCGTTTCTTCTTCAGCTTCGCGCGTGTGAATGATTACCGGAAGACCCACGCCTTTGGCCAGGTCAAGTTGCCGCCCAAATACTTCCATTTGCACATCGCGCGGCGAATTGTCGTAGTGAAAATCCAAACCGATTTCGCCCCAGGCGAGGATACGTGGGCTCTGTCTAATAAGATCAGTGATTCGTTGCTCAGCCTTGTCGTCAAAGAGGCGGGCGTCGTGCGGATGGATGCCAAGCGCGGTGTATATATCCTTGTGCCGCGCTGTTAGCTCGGCGGCGCGCTCAAACGCGCCGCTGTGTGGATCACCGGTGCCCACATTCAGTATGGCGGAAACGCCTGCATCGCGCGCGCGTTGAATAACTTCCTCGCGGTCCCCGTCAAATTCCGGACCGTCTATGTGCGCATGCGAATCGATGAACATTCAATAATACTGATCATTTTAGACGCGCCCCATTGGGAACGTCTTCGGTGAAGGTGGCAATCACCGGCTTGCCTTCGCTGCCGACTGAAGCAGCGAGCAACATGCCCTGCGATTCAAAGCCGCGCAACTTGCGTGGTTTCAGGTTGGCTACTACTGCAATCTTACGCCGAAGCAGTTGCTCAGGTTCGTAGTACTGGGCAATGCCCGCCAAAATTTGCCGCGGCTTTTCTTCTCCGATATCAACCGTTAGTAGCAGTAACTTGTCGGCCTTCGGAATACGTTCAGCAGTTAGAACTTCGCCGACGCGCAGATCGACTTTTGTAAAGTCGGTGATCTCGATGAAATTGCCAACGCCTTCAGTCCCGGGGACCGCTTCAGCTTCGGTCGCATGATGCATTAGCGGCGACGGTTTTGTATCACCAGTCTCCGCCGCACCGGCAACAGCGTCCGCTTCGGTTGCATGGAGACCAGAACCATGTTTTCCCTGGGCGCTAATTGCAGGCGAATCCGGTCCGCTTATTTCTGCCAACGTCTTTGCCTTGTCGATTCTTGGGAAGAGCGGCCTTACTTCGCCGATGTTAGTGCCTTCGGTCAGCTCGCCCCATTTCAGTTTTGCCGGATCGATCCCTGCCGGCGTTGCCGGCGCGCCCGGGGAATTCGCCAGGCCGAGTTGGGTCCAAATCTCCAGCGTTGCATCGGGCATTACCGGGTAGAGTAGAACGCAGAGCCAGCGTAAGGATTCCGCTGCGCGATATAACACAGCGCTCAGCGTTTGCTTTTGGTTTTCGTCTTTTGCGAGTTCCCAGGGCTTCGCGTCGGAGATCATTTTGTCGATACGCGCCACCACAGACCAGGCGGCCTCAAGAGCTTTACTGAAGTCAAACGTTTCGAAGTGTTGTAGAAACTGATCACGAGCATGTTCGATGAAGCCCGAAACTGTCGTTTCGTCGGTGTCCACGCCTGTACGCTTTGCCAGTAGTAACTTGTCTTCTGCAATAACGCCTGAAGGCACGCGGCCGCCGGCGTAGCGCGAGATCATGGTCAGCGTACGACTCGAGAGATTTCCGAGGCCGCTGGCCAAATCGCTGTTAGTTCGATCAATCAAAGCTTCGTAGCCAAAGCGTCCGTCCTGTCCAAAAACCATCTCGCGCAGGCAAAAGTAGCGAATCGCATCGGTGGGAAAGTGGCGGTTCAGCACGTCCAGGTCGATGGTGTTACCCAGCGTCTTCGACATTTTACGCCCGGCTGGATCGAGCCACATGCCATGCGCGACGATCGCGCGCGGTTGTTCCAGACCCGCAGCCATCAGGATGGCCGGCCAATAGACAGCGTGAAATCGCAGGATGTCTTTGCCCACCAGGTGCAGCGCCGGCCAAAACTTCTCGAAGCCCACAGCACGTTCCCGCTCTTCGTTTCCAAAACCGATGGCGGTGATGTAATTGGTAAGCGCCTCAAACCAAACGTACATGGTGTGGTTAGGATCGTCCGGCACCGGCACACCCCAACTCACCGAGCTCTTCAAGCGGCTAACAGAAAGATCCTGAAGCCCACCTCGAACAAAAGCGGTGACCTCATTGTTTCTGGATCCAGGTTGTACAAAATCCGGTCGCGATTCATAAAGGGCCAGCAGCGCTTCGGCATAATCAGAGAGCCGAAAGAAGTAGCTCTCCTCGGCAATGCGATCGAGCGGTGTTTCATGAATTAAGCAGGTCGGCGGCTCACCTGGGGTTGCAGATTTGGCGTACTCATCTTCCGTCTTGTAAGCAGCGCACGGAGCACAGAACCAGCCCTCATAGTGTCCCTTGTAAATCGCATCGTTGCCTTTTGGCGTCTTGTTTTTTGCGGCGCGCCGCCAGAGCTCGCTGACGCCCTGATAGTGGAAAGGCTCGCTGGTGCGCATGAAGATGTCGTAGCCGCCGTGAGCGGTGTCAAGACGAAACTCGGCCGTCATCGTTTTGAAATAGTTGACGACATAGTCTGCTTGTTCTTTAGGCGTGCGTCCGGCGCGTTCAGCGGCGCGTTCGATGTTTATGCCGTGCTCGTCGGTTCCGGTTAGAAGAAACGTTTCCATTCCCTGCTGGCGTTTGTGGCGTGCAATCGTGTCGGCCACGATCATGGTGTAAAGATGACCAAGATGCGGCAGGCTGTTGGCATAGTAGATAGGTGTACTTACGTAGAAAGTGGTCATTGCTGGGAAAAGGTAAATGATGAATGGTTAATGGAAAATCTAAATCCATTACACCTTCGACGCCCAAACTTCTGTCGAGCGTCACCGTTTAGATACTTTCGCAAATTCGTCCCCCGGATTGAACCGAGGCATGGCCTCCGTGTCAGCGATGCGACGGCCGATGGCCATGGCTATTTCAGCCTCCTGAAGCATGCCGCGAAAGTCCCAGGAGTTGCTGTACTCGTCGGATGGTTGATGATAGTGCGCGGTATTGTAAGCTTGGAATTGTTCCGCGCCCCAGCCTTTGGGACGGCCCACATAGTCGTCGCCCTCCTTCAGGCTGATTGATGGCACTCCAACTCTCGCGAACGGAAAGTGGTCGGAACGATAAAACGATCCCTGCTCCGGTCGGGCGTCGGGCGAAACCCGCATTCCGTGCTCTCGCGCCACCGTTTCAACCACTGCCTTCAGCGTGGATCGTTCGGCTCCGAGCGGAATGAAGTCGTGCGTCACCCCAAGCACGTTCATCGAATCGAGGTTTACATTCGCGGCAGTTTTTTCCACCGGCACCAGCGGATGTTTTGAATACCAATCCGCTCCCAGCAGACCCTGCTCTTCAGCCGTAGGAAACAGGAAGAGAATTGAACGGCGCGGCCGCTGTGCCGCCGGCAACTTAGCGAGCGCTTCCGCGATGGCCAGTACCGAAGCAACGCCCGAAGCGTTGTCGACCGCGCCGTTATAGATCGTGTCGCCGGTTTTGTCCGGCGCGCCAATGCCCAGATGATCCCAATGCGCCGAATAGACAACATACTCGTCGCGCAATTTCGGATCCCGGCCCGAAAGTATGCCCACGACGTTTGGCGCCTCCACCCGTTTCACTTCGCTTTTAAGATTAAGCTGGCCCTTAAGATTCAACGCCACGGGTTGGAAATCACGGGCCGCGGCTTTGGCCCTCAAGTCATCGAGGTCCTGACCAGCCAACTTCATTATCTTTCGTGCCGCCGCGTCTGTTACCCATGAGCGAAACTTCAAGAAGGGCGTGGTATCACCTGCATTGCGAGCGATATCAAACCGCCAGGAACCATTCGAGGTGCGCACGACGCTCCAGGGATAGCCCGCTGATTGGTCCGTGTGCAGCAGAATTACGCCCGCCGCGCCACGCCGCGCTGCTTCTTCATACTTGTAGGTCCAGCGACCATAATAAGTGAGAGTTTTACCGCCAAACAGATTTGGCTCGTCATTCGTGGCGGGTGGATCGTTCACCAACATCACCAGAATCTTGCCACGGTAGTCGGCAGCCTGGCCTTTGTAATCATTCCAGCGTTGCTCGGGTGCGTTTATGCCATAGCCAACAAAAACCAAATCGGCGTCGACGTCCACCTCATCGGCTTGCGCGCCCGTGAAGGCCACGTAGTCGTCGGCGAACCCAAAAGTCTCTTTGCCGTTTCGGCCTGAGACGATCAGTTTCGTATTCTGATCGGCTTTGACTCCGACCAGCGATACAGGTTGAAAGAAACTGCCATTCGCACCCGCGCCTTTCAGTCCAAGCGCTTCCATCTGCGCGGCGATGTAATTTGCAGATATCTCGCCACCACGCGCGCCGGTGCCGCGTCCCTCAAGTAGATCGCTGGAAAGAAACTTGATGTGCGCACGAATCGCCTGTTCGTTTAGCGGCGGGCTGGTGCGATTTCGTTGCTGTGAAAAACCCGTAACGCAAAACGCCGCGATGATCGTCATGACCAACGCCGCTCGCGACTTAATTCTTGTCCCTGTTCGCATTCTTCATTGCCTCACTCTTTACCAGTTATTAGAGCCATCGCTTCTGCTCGCGTGCGCGGGTCGCTGCGGAAACCACCGAGCACTGCTGACGTAACCGTCTTTGCATCGGCTTTTCTAACCCCTCGGAGCGTCATGCAGGTGTGGGCGGCCTCAATCACAACCATTACGCCAATCGGTTTAAGACCCTCGAAAAGTGTATTTGCGATATCGGTCGTCAAACGTTCCTGCAATTGCAGCCGGCGCGAAAATGTCTCCGCCAGGCGGGCGAGTTTTGATATTCCCAGAATTCGTCCCTCTTTGGGGATGTAGGCTATGTGACATTTACCGACAAAAGGCGCGAGATGATGTTCACACATTGAAGCGATGCTGATGTCTTTGACGATAACCATTTCGTCGTGTTTGTCACCGGGCAAAGGGATGACATGCTGCTTTGGATCTTCGCGCATTCCGGTAGTCAACTCTGCATACATCTCGGCGACACGCCTGGGTGTTTCCTGCAAACCCGGACGCTCCGGGTTCTCACCTAACCCTTCGAGAATCATCCGCACACCCTGGGCGATTAACTCAAGGTCAACCGGAGGCAGTTCGTCGTCGGATGATTCTGTGTTTTGATTCTGTTCTGAAAACTTCGTGGCCATAAAACTCAACCTGATTAGATAATGCGGAAAGGATTTAAGAGCGGGGGCAAGCCCGCCTTCCTCACCTTAGAGGGCTTTCTAAGTAGACCGTAACTTCGTTTAGAAAAGCCTTCCCTCACAAATTACACCTCAACCTTAATCAGCTCGTGGTCGGGAAGGCGGGACTAGCACCCCAGCGGGGCTGCCCCGCTGGGGACCCCGCCTTGCCCCCGCTCTTCAGCCACTGATTAGCTATTGCCTTTGGCGAACGCCTTTCGCGCCGCCTCTTCTACTACTCTCAGCGGCACGTTCGCTGCACGCGCTGCTTGCCGGCACTGTTCATACTCGGGCATCTCTTTGATTATGTGGCCGTTAAGTTGCGCTACTTTAACATCAATTGGCCCATACTGGGTTTCCACGCTAACGATGGTGCGCTTCAGGGAGCGGCGCGCTACCTGATAGGTACGGATGCCCAGTGTTGTCGTCTCCGAAAAAAGAAGTTCGCTGAGCGACGCACGCTGCTCCTCGCGGCATAATATCGATAGGAGAACTCCCGGTCGATTCTTTTTCATCTGCACAGAGGTAAAGTAACAATCGAGCGCCCCAAGATCGAATGCGCGTTCCATCACATGACCAAGTATCTGTGGCGAAATATCGTCCATGTTGGTCTCAATCATCCAGAGACGCTCGTCCGTTGACGGCACCGATCCCGCTGATGTCGTCGCGATGCTTGGTTCTTCCTCACCTACCAGAACACGCAAAGCATTGGGAAACTTCTTGTATTCTCGCGTACCTGCGCCATAGCCTGTGCGTTCTAGCTTCAGCGGCGGTATCGGGCCATAGTCAGCGCACAGAGACGTAATGATTGCCGCGCCTGTTGGGGTAACTAATTCACCGACAATGTCGGTCGAATAAAACGGTACTCCCTTGAGCAGCTCCGCAACTGCCGGCGGCGGCACTGGATAACGGCCATGATTCATCTCGACCGTGCCGCTGCCAACATGAAGAGCCGAAGACACGAAGTGCTCGATGCCCAGCAGCTCGAAACCGATGGCTGCGCCTACGACGTCAATGATGGCGTCGATCGCGCCCACCTCATGAAAATGTACCTGCTCAACTGACTGGTTGTGCACCCTGGCTTCAGCTTCTGCCAGACGCGTGAAGATCCTGGCGGCTCGATCCTTTATGTTATTAGACAGGCGCGAGTCGTAAATGATTTTGAGAATGTCGGAAAGATGGCGGTGCCCATGTTCATGCGGAATTTGCACGCGCGCGTAAGTAGCGCTGATGCCGGAACGATCGACAGTCTCAAAATCGATTGCATACCCTGTCAGCCCGAGCAGGGATAACTGCTGCTTGAAGGCCTCCGGCTCAACGCCCGAGGCAATCAAAGCGCCCAGGATCATGTCGCCACTGGCGCCGGCAAAGCAGTCGAAATAGAGAGTTCTCATGACAGGTAAATGGTAAATGCTTCAGACGGGTAAATGGTAAATGGTGAATGGTAAATGGCCCAAATGGGTAGGTGGTAAATCGTGAATGGTAAATAGTTCTTAGTCTACCGTTTGTTCCATTCACGATTTATCATTCACCATTTACCATTTACCATTTACCATTCATCATTTATCTCCTATTTGCCTAACAGCGGCAAAATCTCGCCGGCTTTTCCAGTTAAGGATTCATCGCAAAATTCTGAGAGCGGTGTTCGCTCGGGATTGACTTCGCACACGTAAGCGCCCGCAGCCTTGGCAATCTCCGGCAGAGCTGCCGCGGGATAAACGATGGCCGAGGTGCCAACCACAAAGCACAGTTCACACTGCGACGCTCGTTCAGCAGCAACCTCAAACGCACCCGGCGGCAACATCTCGCCGAACAACACTACATCCGGCCGAAGCTGCTCGCCGCAATCAAGACAGATGTCGGGACGAACTGCCTCAGGAGAAATTTCGTAGCGTCCCTGGCAACCTACACAACGTGCTCGCCAGATGCTGCCGTGTAATTCAATTACATTCTGCGCGCCGGCCTTTTGATGCAGCCCATCGACGTTTTGCGTGACCAGCGTGCAGCGCTGAAATCGCCGCTGCCAACCCGCAATCGCAGTGTGCGCAGGATTCGGCTGCAGTGGTTGCAGGAGATTCCGCCGGTAGTCAAACCATTCCCATACCGCGGGTAGATCCCGCGCGACCATGGTTGCCGAAGAAATAACGTCGAACGGCATCCCTTTCCAGACGGCACTGTTTCCTCCGCCGCGAAAGGTCGGCACCCCCGATTCGGCAGACACGCCCGCACCTGTCAGAACCAGGACGTCTTTGGCGCGCATAAACCGCTCGCGCAATTCACTTGAAATTAGTTCCGGTTGTACTGCTTGCATGAAAAAGCGATGGTAACAGAGCGCTGGCAGAAAGTGTCAAGGAAGGCCCTCTGATGGGTAGTGGGTCAGTTTGATGTCCGATAAGCTTTAGCTTGTCGCTAAGTCACGACAAACTTAAAGTTTATCGGACACCTTCAACGAAACTGACCCACTATGCCTCTGAAGTATCGGTGCAGTATGGATTCCCACGATCAACGTCTTCACTGGGACCGCGGGCGTCTCGCCCGCTCCGAGGTATGTCGACTTTAACTTCCGATGCTTGCGTCCACCGTACCCGGCGGGCGATACGCCCGCGGTCCCAGTGAAGCGTTTATGCTGGCCGCTGGCAAGCTAAAGCTTGAACTCTGAACCCCTGGAGTGACACCTCCGCTCAAGTAGTTCAGAGTCCAACCTTCAGGTTGCTCCCTGGCAATCCTGAGAAGCTAAAGCTTGAACTCTGAACCCCTGGAGCGACGCGTCTCGCTGTAATTCAGCAGCTACGGTATACTTTGCGCTTTTCCAGAACCATGTATTCTTGATCAGCAAGGACTGAGCAACTAAGTGACCCTCATTGAGATCCAGGAGCGACTAAAACAACGAGTACGCGCGGCGGCACTCGAGCTCTTCGGGATAGAGTTGGAGCAGATCAACGCTGAGACGCCGCCCCGACCGGAGTTGGGCGATGTGGCGTTTCCGGTGGCTTTTGAGTTGGCAAAGCTCGTCAAACTGGGCACCGGCGTGAAGCTCCCGCCGCGCACCATCGCTGAGCAACTGAAGACGAAGTTGGAAGCGTCGGCCGCGGTAGCACGGGTGGAGGTTGCAGGCGCCGGCTACCTCAACGTGTTCTTTGATCGGGCTAAGCTGCTGTCTTTGTTTGTACCGGAGAAACTACTGCCGCCACTTGAGTCTTTGCCCTTACCTGACCGACCGAAGAAAATGGTCGAACACACCAGCATCAATCCCAATAAAGCGGCGCACATTGGACACGTAAGAAACGCTGTGTTGGGCGACACCTTTGTGCGAATTCTTCAGTCTGCCGACGAACGCGTTGAGATTCAGAATTACATCGACAACACGGGAGTGCAGGTAGCTGACGTAGTGGTCGGGTTTATGCATATCGAGAAAATCGACCTCGACCAGATCAAGGCGCTGGATCGTTCCCTTCCCGCCGAGCGGCCCTTCGATTACTACTGTTGGGACCTCTACACGAAGGTCGGACTTTTCTATCGTGGTGGCGATCCGGCCGGCGATCCCAGTCCCGAACGGCTCAAACTGCGTAACGAGGTATTGCACGCGTTGGAGGAAGGAAACAATACCGTCGCGGAACTCGCCGACTATGTGGCCACTCGAAACGTGGAATGCATTCTCGATACGATGGAGCGCCTCGGCATTCGTTACGACCTGTTGGCGCGCGAGTCAGACATTCTGCATTTACATTTTTGGAATCGCGCTTTCGAGCTAATGAAAAGCGCCGGCGTAATTAGATTTGAAACCGAGGGAAACCACGCCGGCTGTTGGGTGATGCCTTTTGAATCGCACACCGGCACGGATGAACACGAGTCGGACAAGATCATTGTGCGCTCAAATGGAAC
>JBKOZZ010000058.1:0-11030 GCA_046726155.1 Acidobacteriota bacterium | reverse complement strand
AGTTAAAGGCGAGGCAGGTGAGGACATGGTAGAAAAGCAGAATGCCGAACAGGGCTTGATGCCCGTGTTGGGCAATGAAGCCGCCGAGTACGGCTACGAATCTCAGAACCGTTATTTTGTTCAGTGCTTCCTCGACGGCCAGCAGCCAGAAGAGAGTTTCTACGATGGTCTCGCAGTAACCGAGCTGCTGATGACGGCTTACATGAGTGCGGAGCAGGAGCGCACGATCGAGTTCAAGCCCGAAGGTCTCCAGACCTATGTTCCGCTGGTAGCGCGGGGCTTGTGGAAAGGCCGATGAGTGTGCGATCCGCATCCACTTGAGCGCTTTCGCGCCGACCTTGCGAAGGATTCAATAACCGACGGTGGCGATGATCCAAAGACGGAGAGACACTCATCCAAGAATTATGATGCATCCGGTCTCGTCTTGCAGCCGCACATAGTTAACCTGACAATACCCTATGAATGCCCCAAGGCCGGAAAGAACTCTTCTATCCATGTGGAAAAACGTACTCCCAAACTCACGGTGAACAGGATTAGCCGGGGTATTGCGATATGACCAAAGTCTACACGGTGCCTGGTATCGATGAATATTTGCGTGAGCGGCTGATGCCGGTCGAAGGTGCGATTCCGCACATATCCGGCATAGAGATGTACGGGAATTCCATTCCCGCCGGAACTGTCGGCGGCGATCTATTTGAATACATCAACTTTCAACAACGTTACGACATCGACGCACGAATTGAGCGGGCTCTGCGGCTGGCAAAGGAGTTTCTCGAGCCGCCGCCGCCAGGTGCATCGCCGCGTAATTCGGTGGACGATCACGTGGAGTGGTTGAAGGCAACTCCGGGCTACAGGCCCGAAATGGAAACCGAGTACAGAGTCGCAAAGAGTTCGGAGCAGGTACGAGTCGCGGAAGACTTACACGAGCTTTACACGACGGCGGGCGTTCTGGTGGTGGACGCGCAGGGACACGGAATTATCTCAGCGAAGATTGCCTCGACGGTACACGACACGTTTCATGCTTTCATGCTCTCCGAACTCGACCGATACGGGAAAACGACGCCTGAGCTATTCGAAGACATCAACCTAAGATTGGCGCAATCGGTCACCGCCCGCAATGCACTGGGCATAAGTGAGAAAGAAAATGCTCGCGAAATCGCGACCATGCTATATGGCGAAGTGCACCCTCGCGGCCAGTTTCGGTTTGTGAATTTCGGACATCCTCCGCCACTGGTGTTCTCCGCGGAATATCGCAAGTTCATGAAAATAGATGAAGACCACATGGTGCAATTCCTTGCGCTCGGGCTGCAGATCCCCGCAGATCATCCAGATCGCAACAAGTATTACTCCATGAAGTTCCGGCAAAGGGAATTGAACTCTTCCGATATCGCAGAGATCACGCTGATGAGTCCGGGAGATATCCTTGTCCTTTATACCGATGGAGTTTACGACGGCAGCGATGAACACGAGCGCGAGCAACTTGAATTGGTGTTACGCGAAAACTATCGACAGCCGGCAAAAGACATCTGCAATGCATTGTTGGATTTCGCGGTAAAGCAAGATGACCATCTGCGACAGAACGACGACGAATCCTTAATCGACGACAAAACGGTGTTCATCATCAAGCGATCTTGAAAAGCCCACGCTCCGCTTAACCCGCTCCTCGTCCTGATTTGAGGGTAGTTGTTTGGGCCGATGAAAAGCACCACCATCTAACCTTTATGGAGTTGCCAGCAGCCAGTACGCGACAGCAGCATCCTAAAGTACCGGGGTGAGGCATCCTCCAATACAACTTCATCTTGGTTCCATTGACTAACTCCGCAAGAAACAAAGCGAGGGGAGAAGTAGACGTGGAGGCGTTCTGTTCCCTTTCCTTGCGTTATGTGAAATGCAGATCTGTGAGAGTCACAAGGCCGAAGGATTTGAGGTACTCTAGTAGCTTGCCGACGGTGGAGACATCGAACATTTTGATTTGTTGGAAGCCACTTCAGGCAGTGACTTTACTGGCACCAACGTAGGAGCGCCCTTGGCCTTAGCCAAGAAGCTGACCACCGCCGCGCTATCGAAGTAGAACATCTGGGCGCGGGCGAGTTTTCCCTCGCGGACCAGATAGACACCGATCACCTCGCCGTCAAATCGGTCTCCGGCCGGGCTGGCTCCTCTCTGTCTCCAGAGTATGACCACTTCCTCCTCACTAGCAGCCACGACGCGGGGATCCATCTTTCGCTCAGCCTCAGTTGGTTGCAGGGGACTCCACGTTTCGCTCCAAGTGGGATGGTCAACCTTCAGACCGCGCGAAGTTCCACCGTAGGGAAGCGATGGCGGCCAGTGAATCTCGAAATCGGGATGTAAAAGCTCGGTGAACCGTTGGTTATCACGTCGCTCGATGGCGCTGAAGACATCGAGCACTAACTTGGCATTCTTCTCCTTGGTACTCATGACTGGCTCCTTCTTTTAGTTCCCACTCATCTTCGTCTCTTGCTCTTTTTTGTCGTCCTTCTTCTCATCTTAGGCGAGAGGACGCTAGCAAAGCATTAGTCCTGCTTCCTTTCGCATTCGGCTATAACCTGCCCTACTCCTTCCAGGTAACTCGGGAATTGCGGGCGCCAATTCAGATCGCTCTTTGCTTTCCGGTTGCTCACTCGCAAACGAGTGGAGAAACATGAAGCGACGTAGGGAACGAACAATCGCAAGAGCCAGAGCGGAATTGAGAGCGGTTGTTTCGCATGCATCTCGGTGGCGGCATAACTAAACCAGTCGTTAAAACTAACCGGGTGGTCATCCACTATATTGTAGATTTCTCCAGGCTGTCCGTGTTCCATCGCCGCAATCGTCGCGCTTACCGCATCATCAACATGAATCCACGAGTTGATACTTTTAGCCCCCGAGACCGTCGGCAAGAGCCGCTTCTTGAGCATTCGCAGCATGAACACGGTGGAAGCACTCTCCGCGCCATAGAACAATCCGTAGCGCAGAGGAATCGCTTCAATCAAACCGCGTTTGTCGCCTTCCAGAAGTTGATTTTCAAGCGACCGGGTGGCGTCCACGATTTCTTGCAGCCCGGCATTTGCTTCTCGGGGCTGTAACGCGTCATCTTCAGTCTTAGCGGCTTTGCCGTGATCGCCAAAGCCGTAGGCGAAGATCATTGACTCGCCCACAATTCGTTTGGCACCGGCAACAACGGCAGCTCTCAGTAGATTCGCCGTGCCTCTGATGCGAAGCTCATTCGTTGCCTTCATGTGCGAGGTGCGGGTTGGCCCATTCTTAGGAATAGCCGTTAGCAAATCTATGACGCAATTCGGCGAGGTGGAGCGAACGGCTTGAGCCAGGTCCTCCGCCTTAAGCGCGTCGGCGATGACAGCTGTTGCGCCGGCTTGCCTTAACACCACTTCTTTTTCACGGGAACGGGTGAGGCCGATGACTTGATGGTTCCTGGCAACTAGCGCGCGCGCCAAAGGGAGCCCGAGCGTGCCGGTTGCGCCTGCGATAAAGACCCTCATCTTTCGTTGCACGGGTATTGGTTCCAAATCTAACCGTCTTCAGTACGACACGTACGCGCTCCGTCAAGTTTCAGCGTCGCGATAAATGAAATCCAACTTGGACAGGTTCCGATTGCTTCTGTGAGCACCAACGTCTTCAAGTAGCCGCCGGCGCTCTCCCTGCTGCGCAGGCTGGTCTGGGTTTACGCCATACGAATACTGTCTCCGCATTCAAATTCCTGACACAGCGTGGATCCGAGTCCTCGTTTCTGTCGGAACTCATTCCACGTAGCTCGACATGATTAAGCATCGTTTGTCGTATGTCGGCGAGCCTTGACTTTAACGTAAGTCCGCGCAGAGGCAAGCACCATTTTTGTTTGCGTCATGGATACCACTTCCACACCAGGACAGAAGCCAGACTAATTGGCTTGAGCTTATACTTAAGGATAGCGTCCATACTCGTTGACGTTCAGCAAGGCGTTCGTACTCAGCTCGGGCGCGGATTGACTTGTTTTTGTTTGAGCTAGTGGAAAGGAGTTTGGCACTGAGCGTAAGGGACGCCCCAGCGCGTCGAGAAGAAAAGGCCTTACACCCTTTCCAGGTTACGGTGCCGTTACCTTTACTTGCAGCATGACGTCTTACCGTGCGGCGATTCTATATCAATTAATACTTGTTAGACGGTGACCTTACTAATAAAGCACCCAAGCCATAAACAACAGGCTAGTGCCAATTGCTACTCCAATAGCGGGATCTCTAAACCAGAAGCGAATCGCCAGCAAAAAATAGATGACACCCACGAAGACCGGAATCAGTAGTGTCGCCTTTGGCAAAGCGAGCTTCTGGGCAAAAACACCAGCTCCGACACAAACTAAACCGAAGATTATTACACCGAGGCCGTGGCTGATGTTGAAGCCAAGCCACGCGTCCCACATATTCGTGCGACCACGAGCAAGCCGCACACCCACCGAGGCCATTTGGCTGATCACAACCTGATTCATTGGAACTAGGCGCTTGGGCTGAGAAATATCGAAGATCGTATAAATTATGTGCAGCAGACCCATGATCGAGAAAATCGTACCTCCAGTAAGTAGTAGGTATCGCGACACCATATCGTTCTTCTAGCCTGAACGCTGACTGCTCACGTCATGCCAGCAATGATTTCTTTGGCCTCATCGAGGGTAAAGCCGCGCATCGTCTCGGTGCGGATAGTACCCATTGCTTCAGTCGCCAGCATGAGTTTGGCGATGCTCTTGGCGTCAGGAACCTGGAGAACCGAAACGACATCATAGCGCCCCATCGTGAGATACCACCCCGCCAGCTTGCCTCCGGAAGCTTCAACCGCTTGCCGGAAACGCTCGACCCGCTCTGGACCTTCCTTGAAGTTGGTGATGCCCTGTTGGGTAAGATTGACCAGCACGATATAGGTTTGCATCAGAAAACTCCTTCCTACTACGGGCTCGCCAACTTCCGCGTCAAACGAATACTGCCTTCTTTGCGAGTGCGGCGCCGGCTCTCATAAGCCAAGCTCAAGCTTCGTAAGTTCTTTGACTCCCGGCCGGCCCGTCAAGCGAAGCCACAGCGGTCCTCCCTCCTGTTCGACTTCCATCTGGAAACGGAAGAACGGACAACACAACCGCTCCAGCGTAATATATTCTGCCGCGTCTCGGATAGTTGCTGAATCCGTAGGAAGACGAAACGCATATCCATCTGACAATTCCCGCACCTCCCGACGGGCCGATTTCATCTGCGTCAATAAGATCTGACTTCGCTTCCTTTGCTCGTCATTTAATACCGCCATATTACAGGCGAGCGGCGACTCGCGCGTCGTTTGGTTCACTAAATTCATCTGCGCCTCACTTTTAGGTTGCGGCTTGGGACCATTCGCGCTACGAAGTCGGGCCGCCAATGGACCATATTGCGTGAATGCAAGCACCGCAACAACAAGCAATACAACAATCGGCGCGCTCACGTAGAACGGCATGCTTCTGTAGTTTTTCATTATTTTCCTCGAATCTGTCAGTGGTAGTGAACCACTCGGCTTAAATGCTTCTCATACTCTCAGCCACGCTCCTCAGGTTCGGACATAGTGTGCGCCCGTCGCGGCATTCACATGTTTTTAGACCTTCGTTTAGCCTGTTACGAATCATCTGCAAAGACTCAATTCGTGAATCAATCTGGCGAAGCTTGTCTGTGACACGAGCGCGAGCATCGACTGCGCTCAGGGATCGCGCGGACAGGAGTCGAAGCAGGGTTTCGATCTCACGGAGCGTGAAACCTGACTCCTGGGATCGTTTGATGAAATCCACAACTGCGACCATTCCTGGTGCGTAGTCGCGATATCCAGACGAAAGTCGGCGTGGTTTTTTCAGCAGACCACGGCGCTCGTAGTAGCGTATCGTTTGAACGCTGACAGCTGTCTTCGCTGCTAATAGTCCGATTCGCATTCGCTCTCTCCTGACTTAGCAAGTATGCACCCTGTTCTTAAGTATAGAGTCAAGCGTTTAGTTGTTGGTATTCTTTCGCCGTCTGGCCAGGTGACGTTCACGCGCCGTACGATGCTCTTGTTAGACCCGGTCAACGAGCGAAGTGGTACTACCTGTTCGAGACTAAATGGCGCTTGCTTCTCAACCATCTAGCGCTAGAGTAAAGTTTGCGCAAAGCAGCGCCAATCAGTGAAACCCAAAAACCAAATAAGCGCTGCTCAAAGAACAGGAGTAGTCGAAACGGAAGATTGAGTATGGAGAAAAAAACCCAGGGCGAAACCACGGCACGTAAGCGGGTGGGGATACTACTCTTTCCGAATGTCGAGGTGCTCGACTTCTGTGGTCCCTTTGAAGTCTTCTCGGTAACACGCCTTGATGAACATCGCCGACGCGAAGAACCATCTCCATTCGAGGTGGTCCTGATAGCCGAAAAGGAAGGTGTCGTTCAAACCACAGGCGGTCTTCGCGTCATCCCCAACTATACTCTCGACAATTGCCCGTCACTCGACATTCTGGTCGTCCCTGGAGGCTGGGGCGAGCGCAAAGAGATCAATAACGAGCGACTCATCTCCTGGATCGCAGAACGGGGGCGAGAGGTTGACACACTCGCCTCTGTCTGCACTGGAGCTATGCTGCTCGGTCGGGCAAAGTTGCTTGATGGTCGCCGAGCTACAACGCACTGGGGCTCACTCGACCGAATGAGAGAGTCGTTTTCTAATGTTATCGTTGAGGACAAACTACACGTGATCGAAGATGATTATATCCTGACCTCGGCTGGGATCTCGGCAGGAATTGATATGGCCCTCCGCGTTGTCGTTCGGTACTACGGCGAAGCAGTTGGGAGAGCGACTGCCCGCCATATGGAGTACCCGTTCCCTGCGGACAATGCCCGTCGCATTTAATTAACCTTGATGCGAGGCGGCTTTACGAAAATAACCTGCTCGAATCAGATGCTGCTGAGCGCTGCTGACAACCGACGCACACCCTTACGGATCTCTTTCGGGTCGTGCGCCGCATAGCCTAGTATCAAAGCGCCGCGTCGTTGTGCCTCAAGGCAGAAGGTAGATAATGGTACCACTTCGACTCCATGCTCGCCGGCTCGTCTGCCCGCGCTTATGTCGCTAACACTTTTGGGCAGCCACCCCACGAGATGCATTCCGGCATTATGTGGGTAAACCTCCAGCAGACCGGCCAATCTGCTTTTGATTTCTTGTATGAGCACCCCTTGCCGCTCTGCATACAAGGTGCGCATAAGTCTGATGTGTCTGGCGAAATGACCTTCCGTGATGAAGTCGGCCAGCACAGCCTGCTCAATCGTTGGCGAGTGGCGGTCGAAGATTGCCCGCGTCTTGATGAACGGGTCAACGAGGTCTGATGGGGCGATGATGTAGCCCAGTCGGAGAGATGGAAACAAAACCTTGCTGAACGTGCCGATGTAGATCACGCGTCCCTCGGAATCCAATCCTTGTAAGGATGCGATGGGCCGTCCGGCGTAACGATACTCGCTATCGTAGTCGTCTTCCAATATCCAACTACCTGATCGGTTTGCCCACTCAAGCAAAGCCAACCTTCGCGTCAGACTCATCGTCATTCCCAGCGGGAATTGATGCGAAGGTGATACATAGGCGACACGCGCGGCAGCGCACAGCTTGATTCCGGCAGCGACATCTAGTCCATCGTCGTCAACCGGAACGGGTACCAGGCGAGCGCCTGCTCCAAGCAAGGCGCCACGCGCGCCCAAGTATCCAGGCTCTTCAATCCACGCAGGCTCTCCGGGGTCAAGCAAAACCTGAGCGGTGATCTCCAGAGCCTGCTGAGAGCCGGCGACAATAATCACTTGGTCAGCGTCACACCGGACAGCCCGTGATGCGCCCAAGTAATCAGCAACAGCCTCTCGCAATGGCCTATAACCTGCGGGGTCTCCGTATTGCAGCAAGTCGTACGAACCTCCGCGCCAGCGTCGCGCTCCAAGCCGACCCCAAATGTCAACTGGGAAACGATCAAGTGCAGGTATTCCGCCACGAAAGACTCGTGGCGCACCTACGCGCGCTAGCGCGGAAACCGCTGTCGACGCGAGCATACTCCCGCGATTGGAAAGGAGGCGTTTCACCCGCGAGTAGGTCGTAACGCGAATGGCTTTGAATTGTATGTTTAGCAGGTCTTCGGGGAGTGTGCAGCAGACATAAGTACCTGCGCCAACGTGGCCTTCTATATAACCTTCGGCGATCAGTTGATCGAAAGCGTTCAGCACCGTTGTCCGCGAAAGCTCCAGCTCTATCGCTAACTCACGAGTTGAAGGCAGGCGGGCGCCTGGTGCTAATTGACCCTTAAGAATCGCGGCACGCAATTCATTGTAGAGCTGACGATAAACCGGTTCCGGAGACCCATCTTGTAGGTTAAGGATGATATTGGGTAGAGATGTCGAGCGTTTTGCCACCAACAGATTCCTCTCAAGAATTGGTATTCTCAATGTAAGAGAAAATGGTGCTTGTGTCCATGCCAATATCGGGGCAAATTTAGAGCTTTGACTATGCGATTTTCGTCGGTATCTCGCATCTACGTCGTGATAGGCGTTAGGAGAAGGTAATGGGAATTCTGACCGAAGAAATGCAGCGTGTCGTAGAGGAGCAGAGACTCGGGTTCATTGCAACCGTGTGCTCCGATGGAACGCCGAACTTATCACCGAAGGGGACTACCAGGGTATGGGATGAAGATCATTTGATCTTTGCAGATATATGCTCGCCCGGCACGATTGAAAACCTTCGTCAGAATCCGGCGCTCGAAATTAACGTCGTGGATGTGGTCCTCCGCAAAGGGTACCGCTTCAAGGGAAAAGGCGAGGTTCTGACCGATGGGCCTCTCTACGACAAAGTTCTTGCCTTCTATAGAAAACTAGGGCTGTCTTTTCCCGTGCGGTCAATAGTCATGGTGCACGTCGAAAGGGCGCTGCCACTAATTTCCCCCGCTTACGATTCGGGCCTTTCTGAAGATGAGGTACGAAGCAAATGGCAAAGATATTGGGATTCGATCAGAGCCAAAGGGGGCGAGCAGCAAAACGCAGAAATACAGATACGTTTGGCGACCCCCGGAGATGCTGCCGCAATTTCGTCGATTCTGCGAAAGTCATTCATCGAATATGAAGCTCGCTACACGTCGGAAGGATTCGCGGCTACAGTTCTAATGCCTGATGAAGTACAAACACGCATGAACGAAGGGCCGGTGTGGGTGGCGCTCGAAAGCGGAGTGGTGCTTGGAACCTTATCAGCAGTTTCAACACCACGGGGACTTTATATTCGTGGGATGGCAGTTGATCCGGCGGCCAGGGGCAAGGGAGTTGGAGCAAAGCTCCTGGAGCGGTCGGAGGAATTAGCAATCGCGAGTGGCTCCCAACGACTGTTTCTTAGCACAACTCCGTTTCTAATGCGTGCCATACGGCTCTACGAGCGCTACGGTTTTCATCGCAAGAACGAAGGACCGGCTGATTTGTTCGGGACGCCACTTTTCACCATGGTCAAGGATTTGAATGGAACTCAAGCTGCGTCAGACTAAAGAATCGGATCTCGACTATGTTTTCGATGCCGAACACAATGAGGAGAACAGTCGATTCGTGATTCCCTGGCCGCGTGAAAAACATGTTGCGGCGTTAGCCGATCCCGACATTGCACATCTAATTGTGCAGAAGCAGACCATCGTAGGCTACGTCATTCTTGCGGGGTTACTTGATGAGAATAAGAATATTGAATTTCGGCGCATAGTGATTACGGAAAAAGGGCGTGGTTACGGAAAAGGAACTGTCAAGTTGGTGAAACGGCTGGCTTTTGAAAACTACAAAGCTCATAGGCTGTGGCTGGACGTGAAGGAGCAAAACCACCGAGCTCGGACCGTTTACAAATCGGCAGGATTCACCGTCGAAGGAATTCTCCGAGAATGCTTGAGCAGTGTTAATGGATATGAATCACTGGTGGTTATGTCCATCCTCGAACGAGAGTATGACCAGGCGAAATGACTTTTGATAATCCTACGAGCTCTTTTGATCGATCGTACCTCGCAGAAAGGGCGTGAGAGTAATCTTATGTATGTGCTGATAACTTTCGTCCTTCTGAACTTCGCGAGTCACAACCACTATTCGGTGGACGGGCTTCGCCGCAGGAAATCACCACAGCCATAGTCTTTTTCTTGTCCGGAGTAAGGCCAAATGAGTAACGATTGGAACCAAGGCGAATATTCGATCAGTACCGATCAAGATAGACTCGATGTCGAGTTGATCCACGATTTTCTCTCCAACAAATCCTACTGGGCGAGAGGTCGAAGCTTTGAGAGTACTAAGCGAGCAATCAAGAACTCGTTAAGCTTCGGTCTTTACAAAGGAACTGAACAGATCGGCTTTGCGCGCGTACTGACGGACTACGCCGCCCTTGCCTGGCTTGCAGACGTTTTCATTCTCGAAGAATTTCGAGGACAAGGCCTGGCCAAATGGCTTATGGAAGTAATTGCTTCGCATTCCCGGTTGCAGGGATTGCGCCGCTGGTTGTTAGCGACGAAGGATGCCCACGAACTGTATCGGCGCTTCGGCTTCACTGAATTGAACGAACCGAGTCGGTGGATGGAAAAGTTTGATCCGGCCGTTTCTGGAGACCGTTGAAAGCTCACCAAAAGACGAAGCCAGAACCCCCATCCTGCAATTGATTAAGAAGCAACTACAACGCATCCTTGTCCTTTGGATCCTTCAGCAACTTCTCTTTTGCCTGTCTGAGCTCCTTAATATTCTTAGCAGCTGCTCGGATAGCCTCAAAATGCATGGGCCAGTGGGGCATCCCTTTGCAGCAAGCCCTATCTTGGCGGCTTCTTCATGGTAGGCCGGTGTGAAAGGCTGCAATTGAAACGGTGCGGGTTGTCGATGCGATTAGGAAGAGTTTTGATTCTTAAATTTCGTCGCCCCACTCGCGTATGCGAAAGAGCGCGTGAATCTCAGCAGCGGCAGCGTCAAAATCCGAAACCCATTGCATACCGCGCATTCGTAACAAAGCTTTTGTTTTCTCATCAGCGCTGTACTCAGTACGAGTGCGAC
>JBKOZZ010000057.1:0-17605 GCA_046726155.1 Acidobacteriota bacterium | reverse complement strand
AGCGTTTGCGCGAGCGCGTGAACCGCATCGTTGGCGGTGAAACGGTTCTGCGTGTTAACCAGGACAGTTTTTACGCCGGACCTTTTCAGTTCCGCGCCAAGCACTCTAACTTCAGACTCAATCATGAGGCGTCGATTCTCTCGGTTAGGTTTTCCATTCGCGCTTATTGAAACATTCGCATGACCGTCAGTGAAAAGCAGGAGGGTCAATTCGCCCTGCCGTGCCTGCGTTTGCTTTGCCAACTGCAAGGCACAAGCGAGTCCGGCAGAGAGGGGCGTACCACCACCGACCCCCAGTGAATCCAGTACGCGGCGAGCGCGCAGAATACTTCGCGATGGAGGCAGCAGGAGTTCCGCAGAGGTACCTCGGAAGGCGACAATCGCCACACTATCGCGTTTGATGTATGACTGGCGAAGCAAACCGAGCATGGTCGCCTTCGCTTGTGCGATTCGATTCAGCGCCATACTGCCGGATAAGTCGATCGCGAAAATGAACAGTCGACCCTGCTTACGCTTGAAGAGTTTGAAACGCAGCGTCCCGGAGGAAACGGGCATGAGCTGTCGGCCGCCAGCTACAGGAAACGGAGATGCGCCTGGTTTCGACGTTTGTAACGTGGAACTTATTAAAGCTCTTAAAGTCGCATCCAGAGCAATCCGGGAAGACGCTCTTCGCGGACTCACCGACGCACTAATCGACCTGGCATACCGTCCCCGTTCGCGATTGTAGACGGCTTTCGTCGAGGTTATCTGACGGCTGCTTTGGAAGCGGGAAGTAGAGGTGGATTTTCTCGGCGTGTTCTTAGCAAACTTGACCGTCGAAACATTTTCTTCAACCAAAGGCACTTGGAGCATCGTCGCATTGTCAGTTCCCGTTTGTCCGTTTCTACTTATCGGCCGGCGACTGCCTAGAGCTGGGCTCTGCGCAGTTCGTAATTCTTCTTCACGAGGCATGTCCGCCGGAAAACTTCTACTCTCGCCCTCGCTCCCGCCTTCATCGTTGTTTCTGCTTCCACCGCGCGTCGCAAAGACTTTCTCCAGAGCTTGTTCAATTCGTTCGGCGCCTGGAGCTTCCTCGAGGGCGCCGCGGCGAAGGCGGTGGCGTAAGGCCATTATCGCGACTCGCTTTACGTCCGTATCGGAAAGCTTTTTCCGTCCTTCAAACGCCGCCAGAGCGCGCGCGGCACGCGTAATCGTCAATTCCCCGCGATGGCCGTCCACTCTCAGCTCGGAACAAAGCCGGGCTATATCCTTCAAAAGGACTCGCTCCATCTTTACGTTTGCAAGGTTTTTGCGTGCGCGAGTGATTTTCTTTCGCAATTGCTCTTGCTTGCCGGCAAACGCAAGACGAAAACCTTCCCGGTCGCGTTCAAACGCGTCACGGCTTTCCACAATCTCTACCCGCCGGTCGATCTCGTCTTCCGTTTTCACTTCAACATACAGTCCAAAACGATCAAGAAGCTGCGGCCTAAGCTCACCTTCTTCGGGATTGCCCGATCCAATCAGAACAAACCGTGCCGGGTGTTCGACCGAGATGCTTTCGCGCTCAACTTTATTCACTCCGGTCACCGCAACATCAAGCAGAAGATCCACCAGATGATCCTCGAGAAGATTCACTTCATCTATATAGAGGAAGCCGCGATTCGCGCGCGCAAGCAGTCCCGGTTCGAAGCGCTTTACCCCGCCGGCGAGTGCTTGCTCAATGTCAATTGTTCCGCAAACACGATCTTCCGTGGCGCCTAAGGGCAGTTCAACAACTGGAACGGCGCGCTTTTCCCGGCCGAGCTTCGCCGCTGAATCTGACGCTTTCGTGCATTCTAAACAGAGACTCCTCTCATCATCGGGATCACATCCGTACAAGCACATCGAAACAACCGAGATCTGCGGTAACAGATCCGGTAGCGATCTGATAAGCGTTGATTTGCCCGTGCCGCGCTCTCCCATCATTAGGACTCCGCCAACCGTCGGATCGATCAGGTTGAGGATTAGCGCCAGTTTCATCTCCTCCTGGCCGACCACCGCGGAAAACGGATAGTGGATTGTCGGATTCATCCTCTGAGAACTCCGCGCATTTGGCGTTTTGTGCGATTTGGCGTTGCGGCTAGTCATGCGAATGCAACCCTTTTAACTGAAAAGGCCAATCGGAGCAAGCAGCTAATCATCTTGGCAGTGAGTCAGTTTAGCGTGGGGCGGTCGGATTCATTGGAGAACCGTGCGCGGTAGCGCCGAGGTGATAATTCTCACTGCGGTGTCATGAGGTCATCAGTACCACCTCGCAGTAGCGGGTGGGTTTTCCTCAGGATAGATCCGTCCGCGCACTAATCATTTTGTTGGTCATCTAACTTTCCCATGGAGAACCCACCCGCTACCGCGAGGTGCTACTGACCTCATGTCACAGCATCCGCACAAGCGAAGGCTGGAAATTAGTAGCTTGCTGCCTGTAGCACGTCTCTTCCGCCAATCCTTGCATAATCGTTACGCTGAAATTGACTCTAGCATCCGGCGCTACCGCGCTCGGTTCTGCATCGCCTTTGGATTTTCCGCCCCCTCAGCACTACATTCAGAAATCAAAACTGCAGGCCAAACGGAGTTTCCGCAAAATGAAATTGACAACACCATCTCAAAAAAATTTTCGCTTCTTTTTTGCTTCTTTTTTGTTGACACCCAACTCGTTTTGTAATAAATTCCGCCGCACCTCATTTGCAGCTCCCGACACTTTTAAGTTCAGCCCAGACATTTTGCGATCTTACTCAGCTCGGTCTTTAGAGATGCCGGGCCTTCTCGATGGCATCTCCTCGGTTTCTCACAATCTTGTCTGGTCGTATTGAAATAGGCGCCACCTACCTCGTTCCGGCCAGCCCTTTCGAACATTCGGGCTTCCAGCAGGGTTTCCAGCATTAAGGAGGAACCAGCGGAATTTGCGATGAGCAAATCGCCGTTCCTGTCCCACACCAAGTTGCCTCAAGACTCCAGGGAGGGAGACTGAAAATGTTAAAGCTCATGAAGGTTTTAGCGCTAGTTCTCTTTGTAGCGGCGCTCGCCGTGCCCTTGTGGATGGCGAACTCTGCCGAAGGTCAGACAATTACCGAGGCCCCAACCACCGACATGGACGCCAAAACTCCGAATGATCTATTCAACGGTTTTGGCGCCTTAGGAACCCCCATTGACGAGTGCGTGGCTGAACCCGTACCCCCCACCGCCCGAGGCAATGGCAGATTCGAAGACAATAAGTTCATATTCAGCGAGCGAGAAACTGTTGATGATGGACTTGGACCCACCTATAACGATGTTGGCTGCGTCGAATGTCATCAATCCGTCGATGTTGGCGCCTTCGGCCAGCAAATGGAGTTCAGGGCTGGCCATATCAGCAACGGCCTCTTCGTCGACGCGCCGGGCGGTCAGCTAATTCATGCTCGCGGCACCGACTCCGACATCGTCGAGCACATAAACACAGGCGAAACCGTCAAAGCCTTTAGAGTTGTTACGCAAACGCTTGGCGACGGCTTCGTGGAATGTATAGCAAACGGAACCCTTCAAAACAACGTGGCTGCACAGCCCTCCGGTCAGCGCGGCATTTTAACCGCCGTGCCGGTAGTCGAAGCCAATAACCAGCTGCGCAATGGCCGATTTGGCTGGAAAGCCCAGCACGCAAGCCTCTTATCATTTGCCGGCGACGCCTACCTTAACGAAATGGGCATAACCAATAAGTTTGACGGCTTCGGCGGCAGGAGTTCCTCGGCCGCGGATGCTGGAACGCATGAAAACCCCTGTAGTACTGCTGAAGGTGTCGTGAACTGCACCGGTGCCCCATTCGACCCGGTTGCAGACCCCGAAGATGACGGCCGCGATGTACTGGCATTTGCAGACTTCATGGCAGCAACACGCGCTCCCGGACGACAAAACCCGATTCCTGCTGCGGCCGTACGCGGCGACCCGTTATTCACCTCAACGGGCTGCGCGGTTTGTCACACGAGGACCTTCCAAACTGCTGCGCCCGGCCAGTCCATCAACGGTGGAGCGTTCCTGGTGCCGGCGGCTCTAGGCAACAAGCTAATCCATCCGTTCAGCGACTTTGCGCTGCATGACATCGGCACGGGGGATGGGATCGTTCAGAACGCTGGGCAGGGATCGGCTAATATGATGCGGACAGCGCCTCTCTGGGGCATTCGCGCTCGCAACCGGTTTTTGCATGAAGGCCTGAACATCACTATCTTCGATTCGATTCAGTTACACGCGGGACAAGCCACAACCGCGCGGAACAACTTCAACGCCCTGACCGCCGCACAGCGTTCCGATCTAATTGCCTTCGTTTTATCACTGTAGTTTGCTGCAGTGACTGGGAGGAACCATTTGAAGCTCGCCGGACCTCGTTTATCCGGCGAGCTTCCTTTCCAACGTTCGCTGGTTAAGTTATCGTTCCACGAACTCTGAACTGAAGGAAAACGCTTCGAAGTATCGTTTCGCGTTGATCATTTATCCTGTGCTGAGACCAGTTTCCTACACAGGGAGGGATAACGAACGATGGGTTGGGCTAGTGTTCGCCAATTACCAGGCAAACCGGTGAAGGCTGCTGTCGCGCGCAGTCTCAGAATCCCTTTGGTTGTGCTTCTTGCTGTGTGTCCCAATCTCTTTGGTTGTGCTACACCGGCGAAACGGATAGTAGAAGCTCCTCCCTCACCTGTCGTTCAGCCGGACCAGCCACAACAAATGTCGAAGCAGCCACCTCCTGAGCTCAATGCGGTTCAGGAAGCGGTGAAACGCGTCTTTAAAGATAGTGTTTTGATGGATACGAGTCGCAAACCTGCTTTTCTCGCGGGAGACTTCAACGGCGACCTCTCGCAGGACATTGCCGTAATTCTGAAACCTTCGGCGGAGAGACTATCCGATTTGAATGAGGAGTTTCCAACCTGGCTGCTTAGAGACCCACTTGCGGCCAATCAATCGCAAATACCGCGGCTTCGCGTCGGGGCGGATGAAGTGCTGCTGGCGATAATTCATGGATATGGTCCAAGCGGCTGGCGTGACCCACAAGCAACTCAAACTTATCTACTTAAAAATGTCGTCGGCTCAGGAATGCAGGCACAGCAGCCAAAAGACGCGGCAAAGGCTAATCAGGGCAAGAAGACGCCGCAGCTGCGCGGCGACGTTATAGCTGAGGCGTTGGGGGGCACATCGGGATACCTCTACTATGCGGGAGCGACTTACTCCTGGTATGACCCGAAAACTTTTGCTGGCGTGCCCGAACCGGGCATGTTCCATGGCGTTCGCGAACGAAAGGTCAAGAAATAGTTGTAGAAGATCCGACGTCGAAATCGAGAAGCCAGGATGGCATGCGACCTTCCCTGGCAACGTTGTCACGACGTGACAGACGAATTTGAATTTACGTTAATGACGTTCCGGAGGTAATCAAATGAGCCTAAAGAAGTGGGGAGCGGGGGCGTTTACTTTCGTCGTGATGTGTTTACTCATGGCATATCCTGCAACACACAGCGTTTCGGCGCTTGCTCGCGGCGAAGTCGCGCAAAACTCTTCGGATATTCAATTCATAACCGCTGAGGAGCTGAAAACAAAAGTCGCCAGGAATGAACCGGTAACCATCATCGACGTTCGTGGAAGCACGGGATTGGCGAACGATAACAAGATCAAGGGCGCCGTTTATGTAAAGTTGAGGAGGCTCAAGTATCGACTGGGCTTTCCGCCTCTAAAGAATGTTCCTCGCAACCGCGAGGTTGTTACTTACTGTGCGTGTCCAAACGACGAGTCCAGCGTGCGAGCTGCGCAGGTGCTCCGCGAATCGGGCTTCAAGAACGTGCGCGTTTTGAAGGGTGGCTGGGTAGTCTGGAAAAAAGCCAATGGCCAGGTCGAGCCAATGGCGCGAGGCTTATAGACTGGATAGTCGTTACTAAGATACAAGTCCTCCGTTCTGAATGCTTTTCGCTGGAAACTTCAATACAATGATGCGGCACGCCAGCAAGTCAACCAGGAGGACCGGCGACTATCTTAGAAGTCAACAATCTGCGATGTGTGCGTGGGGAACGCCTCATTTTTAGTGACGTCACTTTTGCGCTGTCTCCGGGCGGCTTCCTTCAACTTACCGGTCCGAATGGCAGTGGCAAGACAAGCCTGTTACGCATCGTCTGCGGATTGCTGGCGCCCGAGCGTGGAGAGATACTGTGGCAGGGTGCGAAGATTCGCACACTTGCTGAGGAATATTCCCGCAGCATCACGTACATCGGTCACCGTAACGCGGTTAAAGAGGAGTTGGACTCACTCGAGAATCTTCGCATCTCCAGCGGGCTCGCGGGCTGCGAAGTCAGTAGCGCTCAGGCTAAACAGGCTCTCTCTCGCGTCGGATTGGAGGGACGTGAAAACCTGCCGCTGCGTTTCCTGTCTGAGGGACAGCGACGAAGGTCGGCCTTGGCGCGGCTTATTACTTGCAGCACAGCGCTTTGGGTGCTTGATGAGGTACTCGCGTCTCTGGATCACGCAGCGGTAACAGTAATTGAGTTATTGATCGGTGAACACTTGAGCAAGGGGGGGATGGCAATTGTCGCAACGCACCAGGAACTCCACATCTCCGCAGGTTCGTTTCAGCGGCTCGAACTTGCATCGTGAGCGCCCCTTCTACTCTCTCAATGCTTCGTTGGATCGTCGTGCGCGATCTTACGCTGGCGTGGAGGCGTCGCGCCGATGTTTTATCAACACTTTTCTTCTTCGTGATCGTCGTAAGCCTTTTCCCGTTGGGGATTGGACCCGAAACACAATTGCTGCGATCCGTCGCCCCCGGCGTGGTGTGGGTCGCAGCCTTGCTGGCCTCGATGCTTTCGCTTGGACGTGTATTCGCTAACGACTATCAGGACGGCACCTTGGAACAGATGTTGCTCACTCCTCAGCCGCTTTATCTGGTTGTGCTGGGAAAGGTTTTGGCGCAGTGGCTGGTATCTGAAGTCCCACTTGTAGCGATTGCGCCACTGATTGGCGTGCAGTTTGACTTAGCTTCAGACACGCTCTGGATACTTTTTGTGTCATTGTTAATCGGCACGCCGACTCTAAGTTTGATTGGAGCGATTGGAGCAGCACTGACGCTAGGTTTGCGCGGCGGTGGTGTTCTGATCGCCCTTTTGATATTGCCGCTCTATGTTCCGGTTTTGATCTTTGGAGCCGGCGCGGTCGACGCCAGCATTACCGGCGTGAGCCCGCAGGCAAATCTTTACTTGTTAGGTGCTTTTCTCGTGGTGTCGTTGATTTTTGCGCCCTGGGCAACCTCGGCCGCGTTGCGGATCTCTCTTGAATAACGGCGGAATACGAAAATACTTCTTTAGGTCTGGTCGAAAAATGAACTGGTACAAATACGCGTCCCCCTCGGCTTTTTACCCCCTTGCCGGAAAAATGATTCCCTGGTTTGCTATCCCCGCGGCAATTCTTTTTGCAGTCGGTTTGTACATAGGCTTCTTCGTCGCACCCACCGATTTTCAGCAAGGGGACGCCTACCGCATAATGTTTATTCATGTGCCCGCAGCCTGGATGGGAATGTTTTTGTACGTCCTTATGGCCTTCTACGCAGGTATTGGCTGGGCATTTAATGCCAGACTTTCGTCGATGATGGCGTCGTCGCTCGCGATCACTGGGGCATTATTCACTTTGATTTCATTGGTAACCGGCGCGTTCTGGGGCAAGCCAACGTGGGGCACATGGTGGGTTTGGGATGCGCGCATGACATCCACGCTGATACTGCTTTTTCTGTATGTCGGCTTCATTTCATTGCAGGCGGCGATTGACGATCCACGCCGGGCGGATCGCGCCGGTGCGGTACTCGCGCTGGTGGGCGTAATCAACGTGCCCATCATCTATTTTTCCGTGCAGTGGTGGAACACGCTTCACCAGGGCGCTACGATTCGAATTCTCGGCAAGCCATCGATCGCACCACCGATGCTGGCGGCGATGCTGATACTGTTGGTCGCGTGTTGGCTCTATTCAATTGCGGTGGTTCTAATTCGCCTTCGTTGTATTATTTTGGAAAGAGAACAGAATGCAGCGTGGGTAGCAGAGGGAGCGGCCTAAATCATGAACTGGTCCGAATTCTTTTCGATGGGGGGCTACGGCCTGTATGTTTGGGGGTCCTATTTTACCGCCCTCGTTTTAATGGGCGGAGAAGTTGTGCTACTTATGAGACGAAGGAAGTCGTGCAAACGGTTCAGTCGCAATCAAAAGTAGACTGAGATTAATAATTATGAAACGTCGTCATAAACGAATCGGTTTTATCCTGGTTGGACTCGCGGGACTGGGCGTCGCTGCCGCACTCGTGCTGACTGCATTCCAACAGAATCTCGTTTTCTTCTTCAGTCCTTCGCAGGTGGTAGCGAAGGAAGCGCCTCTAAACAAAACCTTCCGCGTCGGGGGCCTCGTCGAGTCTGGGACTCTGAAGCGTGACGACGATGGATTGACTGTTCGGTTTACTGTGACAGACACAGCCAAAAGCATTCCAGTTGTCTACAAAGGAATTCTTCCCGACCTGTTCAAAGAAGGTAAAGGTTGTGTGGCACAGGGGCGTATCGGATCCGATGGTGTGTTTTACGCTGATCAAGTGCTGGCAAAGCACGACGAAAACTACATGCCACCGCAAGCAGGTCAGGCAATCGATAGCGCCAAGCACGAGCGAGAGGCTGCTAAAACAGTCGTGGATCAGTAAATATGGTTCCTGAAATTGGACAGTTCGCTTTAATCCTGGCGCTGCTTCTGGCGCTCACGCAAGCCACCTTGCCATTGATCGGCGCCGCACGCGGTAACCGTTCGTGGATTGCCGTTGCTGTGCCGGCGGGCCAGGCGCAGTTTATCTTTGTCGCCATCGCTTTCTGTTGCCTCGGCTATTCATTCATCACTAACGACTTTTCCGTACTCAACGTCGCCACCAACTCCAATTCGCAACTGCCGTTACACTATCGCCTCGCCGCCACCTGGGGATCGCATGAAGGTTCGCTGTTACTCTGGACGCTCATGCTCGGACTATGGACCGTAGCGGTCTCACTTTTTAGCCGCCACCTTCCCGATGATATGGTTGCGCGCGTATTGGCTGTCATGGGTGTCATCAGCGTCGGCTTCCTGTTGTTCATGTTGCTGACATCCAATCCTTTTGCGCGTT
Source organism: Acidobacteriota bacterium (assembly GCA_046726155.1). GTDB lineage: Bacteria > Acidobacteriota > Blastocatellia > Pyrinomonadales > Pyrinomonadaceae > PSRF01. The sequence continues at coordinate 8,470 of JBKOZZ010000057.1, read as the reverse complement.
TGCTTCCGGCGGCGGCCGACGGGCGAGATCTCAATCCGCTGCTACAGGATCCGGCGATGGTGGCACACCCACCAATGCTCTACATGGGATACGTCGGCTTCTCTGTCGCCTTCGCGTTTGCGATCTCCGCGTTGATTAGTGGCCGTCTTGATGCAACCTGGGCGCGCTGGTCGCGACCATGGACGACTGTCGCCTGGATGTTTCTGACCGTTGGCATTGCACTCGGAAGTTGGTGGGCTTACTACGAGCTTGGCTGGGGCGGTTGGTGGTTTTGGGACCCGGTAGAGAACGCGTCCTTTATGCCCTGGCTGGTGGGTACTGCCTTGATCCACTCGCTCGCTGTAACTGAGAAGCGAGGCGGGTTCAAAAGTTGGACGGTGTTGCTGGCGATTGGGGCCTTCTCGCTTAGCTTGCTCGGGACGTTCCTGGTTCGCTCAGGCGTTTTGACTTCGGTGCACGCCTTTGCGACCGATCCCAAACGCGGCATTTTCATTTTGGCTTTTCTGGCCTTCGTAATCGGCGGGTCGCTTATGCTTTACGCCTGGCGGGCCAGGCAGGTGGGACTTGGCAGTAAATTTGAATTGATCTCGCGTGAGTCGTTGCTACTTTCAAACAATGTGTTGCTGGTCGTAGCCGCAGCCTCGGTTTTGTTGGGCACTCTCTATCCCCTAATCATCGATGCGTTGGGCATGGGCAAGCTTTCCGTGGGCCCGCCCTATTTCAATAGTGTATTTGCGCCGCTAATGGTTCCGGCTGTGTTCCTGATGGGCATTGGGCCAATTGCCCGCTGGAAGAAAGCGAGCCTCCCGGCATTGGCCGTACGCCTGCGTTGGGCGTTTCTCGCCAGTGTGGTAGCCGCGCTGATCCTTCCGTTTGTTCTGGGACATTGGAAGCCGCTTGCCAGTCTGGGATTGATGCTTGCACTCTGGATCGTAACGACCGCGTTTCTGAATATCTGGGAGCGTGTGAAGACGACGTCCGGGCAATTCAGTGTCTGGCAGAAACTGCGAATGCAAACGCGTAGTTACTACGGCATGCACCTGGCTCATATCGGCGTCGCCGTTTTCATCGTCGGCGTAACCATCGTCACGGGCTACCAGTCGGAGCAGGATGTGCGCATGGACGTCGGTGACACGGTAGACGCCGGTGGTTATAGTTTTCGCTTCAATGGCGTAAGCAGGGTGGCCGGTCCTAACTATGAAGCCGCGCAGGCCGAGCTGGACGTCAGCCGCAACGGAACCGTTGTTAATAAGATGTACCCAGAGAAGCGTAACTATACGGCTTCAGGAAACGTGATGACCGAAACTGCGATCGATAGCGGCTTGTTTCGAGACCTATACATCTCACTCGGTGAGCCTGTCAGCGGCCGCGCCTGGAGCGTGCGTATTTACTACAAGCCTTTCGTCTCGTGGATCTGGGGCGGCGCAGTTCTAATGGCTATGGGCGGTGGCCTGGCGCTCAGCGATCGCCGTTATGCGCTTGCGGCCCGGAAGCAACGCGAGGCGCTCGCGCAAAAGAGTCAACAACCCATTCCGGCAGTGGCCATGGCAGCGAAGGAAGTATGAGCAGATTTGTAATACCGCTTGTTCTCTTCGTTGTGCTGGTTGTGTTTCTTGCAATAGGCTTAAGACATGATCCACACGAAGTCCCTTCCCCTCTAATCAACAAACCTGCGCCTGGATTTCAGTTGGCCCAACTAAGTGACCCTTCGAAACATTTTTCCGCGGAGGAGATGCGCGGCAAAGTCTGGCTACTGAACGTGTGGGCTTCATGGTGCATCACCTGTCGCGATGAGCACCCTTTGTTATTGGAGTATGCGCGTTCGAAAGCAGTGCCGATCTACGGACTAAACTACAAAGACAAGCGTGAAGACGCTTTGTCCTGGTTGGGAGATCTGGGCGATCCATATGTATTGAGTGTGTCAGACCTGGATGGACGCGTAGGAATTGATTATGGAGTTTATGGCGCTCCGGAAACCTACCTAATCGATCGCGACGGCATCATTCGCTTTAAGCAAGTAGGCCCGGTAACACCGGACATTTGGGAACAGAAGATTGTCCCCATGGTAAAGGATCTGAACAAATGAAGGAGACGGTAACCGACCTTGTTTCACAGAGCTCGCAAAATGCGGCTTGATCGAAGGCCTGACCGATCACCACGAATGAAACGTACGGCTCTATTCCTACTGCTCTTATCTTGCTTCTCCATTTCAATTGTGGCGAAGGAAGCACAACCGTCTGCGGCGGATCCAGTTTTGGAAGAGCGACTAATGAAGCTCTCCAAAGAGTTGCGATGTCTTGTTTGCCAAAATGAAACCCTCGCCGACTCGCGAGCAGACCTCGCTGAGGATCTGCGCCGTCAAATTCGCGAGCAGATGAAGGCCGGAAAGACTGATAAAGAAATAATCGCCTTTCTCACTGACCGCTACGGGAAGTTTATTCTCTATAAACCGCCCGTTGATCCGACCACATATTTGCTTTGGTTCGGACCGTTTCTCCTGCTGCTCGCCGGCCTTGCTTTTCTGTTTCGTTACTTGAAACAGCGTCGTGAACTGATTACTGAGCGACCTCTCTCCGCAGACGAGCACCGTCGCGCGGAAATGCTTTTACGAACATCGGAAAAAGAAACCCCATGATACTTTTCTGGCTAATATGTGCCGGCCTGATAGCCATCGCTTTAGCGTTTGTCCTGCCGACTCTGCTCGCGCGTGCTCCTAACGACGCGGGTGAAAACGAGAAGCAGGAAGCCAACCTCGACGTCTACCGCGATCAACTTTCCGAGTTGGAAGCCGACTTGCGAAACGGCATTATCAGTCAGGAACAATACCAGCAGGATCGCGACGAAATAGAACGACGCCTTCTCGATGACGTGTCTACTGCCGACGACGCGTCTAAAAGCGGATCAAAAGCGGTTGCCAATCGAGGGCCGGTCTACGCGGTCGCGCTTGGTATTCCAGTGGTCGCTGTCGCTTTGTATCTGCTGGTAGGCAATTCCGCGGCTTTGTCCGGAGTTGCGCCAGCGCCATCGCAAGCGCCGCTGGCCAGTGAATCACAGGGCAACGGTCAGATGAGCCAACAACAGATCGAGGCGAACATTGCAGCGCTAGCGAAGCGTTTGGAACAGAATTCCGGCGACGCTGAAGGATGGATCATGCTTGGTCGCTCTTACACGACTTTGGAGAAATACAGTGATGCGACAAATGCCTATGCAAAGGCGGCTGCCCTGAAAACAGATGACGCAGATCTCCTGGCCGACTACGCCTTTGCGATGGCCATGGCCAACGGCCGCCAACTAAAGGGCGAACCATTGGAATTGGTAAAGAAAGCCCTGCGGCTCGACCCCGAAAACGCGAAAGCCCTCGATCTGGCGGCGAGCGGCGAATTTCAGGCCCGCAACTACAAACAGGCGATCAACTACTGGCAGAAAGTTTTGGACAAAGCACCCGCAAATTCGGAATTAGCCCAGCGGCTTTCGCAACAAATTGACGAAGCAAAGACTCTGGCAGCTACGAGCGCCAAATAGTTTTCAGTTAGAATGGCCAAAAGAAAAATCAGGAATGAGGAGACGCGTTGATGTCGGAAACGAATAGAAAGGTCGCTGATTGCCGGTTGTATCCAAGTGAGAACGGATGCACGCTGAGAATCGAAGGAACGGAAGAGGAAGTGCTTGAAGCTGCAACCCAGCACGCGGTCACCGCACACGGACACACCAATAGCCCGGAATTGCGCGAGCAGTTGCGAGCGCTGATAAAGGACGTCGACGAGTAAAAGCAATCTGGCAGTAATCGCGGAATATAATGACACGAGACAATCTGCTATTCGCAATCATCGGTGTGCTCTTTGGGTTCATCGTTGGTTTCCTGTTTGCCAGCACGATGAACCAGCGCTATGGACCGGGCGCACCCACAGCTTTATCGCGCGGCCAGGTGCCGGCTGATCATCCACCAGTGGGCCCAAACGCGGATGCGCCAAATTCTGGTGGCATGCAGGCGGAGGTGACGGCCCAGCTTGAAAAGGCCAGAAATGACCCGAAAAATTTCGAGGCGCAGATAAGAGCAGCGGAACTGTACTACCAGATTCAACGATACGATCCGGCAATAGAATTCCTGCTGAAAGCCAATCAGCTGAAGCCGGATGACTATCAAACTCTGGTTGCGCTTGGACTCGTGAACCTGGACGCCGGCCACTTCGAGGTCGCCGAGAAGTGGTATCGAGCGGCGATCATGAAGAAGGGTGACGATGTGGTCACGCTGGCCGGAATGGCCGCGGCGACACTTGGGAAAGGTGATGCAAAGGCCGCGGAGCAAGCAATCGCCAACCTGGAGAAGGTGGATCCAACCAGTCAGGACTTGCCGCAGTTTAAAGATAAACTCGCTAGCTTGAAGGCTGGAGAGAGACCGAAATAAGCAACCAAAGTCAGGCGTTCAGTGTCAGAGCAAATACAGATTTTCCATATCTCATTTGACATTTTTCATTTGTCATTTAGGCCTTATAGGGTACGACCTTTACCTCAATGAAAAATGAGAACTGAGAAATGATAAATGGAAAATCTGACGGTTTATCTGCCCTGGCAGCCTGGTTGATCTTGTTGGGTTACGGCGCAATAGTCATTCGCACCACACTTGCCAGCGGAATTCTCTGTATCGTCCCGTCTCTGCCTATCACCACAACCTGACCATTCTCTACCGTTACGCGACGCACGCTGCTCATGTAGCGATCGACCAGCGTTCCTTCGTTTGTTTCGACTATCAATCGTGGGCCACTGTTTTCGAATTCCTGACTCGCGGCAGGCTTGGGAGCGCTACGCTTGGTTGTGGTTCTCTTGCTCGGCCGCCTTCCGGCGCGGGGCGTTCTGGTTTCAGTTTCCGATCTCTCGCTAGGTGCGTTCGTTTCTGTCTCGCCTTTCGCCGCAGTCTCCTCCGGCTTTGCAGGCGTTGTTGGGCGCGTCCTTCCGGGCGCGGGACGACGCGGCCGGCTGCTTCGTGAAGTCGGTGCAGGCGCGGCTGGTTTAGGTTCCGAGGTTTCAACTGGCGTGGGCTCGGGCGTGGGCGTTTCGGCAACCTCAATGCGGGGCTCGTCGATTCGCGCTCCAACGGAGGACACTCGTCTGCCTCCCTTTCCCGGGGCTCCGCCGGCGGTCGCAGGTGCGTTCGCGTCTTCGTGTTCCGCAAGCGGTCCTGAGGTTATCGGTGCAAACGAGCCGCCGAAGTGGATGCGATAAACTGCTTCGTCATCGTTAGGCGTACGACCCTCCACTCGCAGGATTAAGTCTTCCTGCTTCCGCAGATAAATACTTTTTGTGATTGCTGAAGAGTTGCCTGCATAAACCGTAAACTTCAGGAGCGGCCGCAGACCAGCGAACGTGAAAACGTCTACGTCGCCGTTCAGGTTTTGACTGTCGACAGTAATCAGGACATCTCCGGGTGTACCTGTGAACGCATAAAAATGATCAGTGAGTCGCGGATCTCCCAGGTCTCGCGCAGCAATCGCGCCTGCCACTTCATTGGTACGAACTGGCGATGGCCAGGCTATGTCGGTCGACTGCGCAACTGCCACGCTCACCCATGAGGTAAGCAGCAAAACGACCCCGAAGGAAGCGCACGTGAGTACTCTTGCTCTCAGTATTATCTGCATTGAAAAACTCTGGCGACTGAAACGATCGGTGCTCGGAACTAACCAGATCACGCCAACAATTAAGGGCCGTAGAATATCAGATTTAACTTCCTACTGGGAGCGCAGGCGTCTCGCGGCACTGATGCAGTTTGAATTTTGATATAGACACTCAACTGATTGCTGGGAGCGCGGGCGTCTCGCCCGCAATGAGCGCGAAGCGCGAAAATGGACTCGATAAAAGGAGTTACGAAGGATTGCGCGCCTGCGGCGCGGTGCGGGCGGGACGCCCGGGCTCCCAGCAAGCACTTGAATGATGAAGACGCCAGTGAACTATCGTCACCCAGCAGCAAGCCGCCCCGCATTTCTGCTGGTGGTTCAGTTTGATGTCCGATAAGCTTTTAGCTTGTCGCTGAGTCACGACAAACTAAAGTTTATCGGACACTTCTAACGAAACTGACCCACTACGGCATTTCTGCTATCCTCATTTTATGAAGCTTTTCTTCGTCAAATTCTCAATCCCCTTGCTCGCTGCCATCATCTTCTTCCCTACCACCGGCGCTTACGCACAGGCGTGGACAGCAAAACTCGATAAGACGGTTCGGTTCTATCAATCAACCGACCTTGGCGTTTTACTTGTCGGCTCGGAAAAATCACTCTACGCCATTGACGGTCAAACCGGCGAGACGCTGTGGCGTCGCAAGGATGTTTCGCTGGACGAAACCGACGTCGCGCCGGTACCCAGCTCGGATCTGGTCCTGCTTAGTTTTGAAAAAGGTGAACGCACTCGCGTGGAAGCGATAGACCTCGTGAGCGGCGACACTGTCTGGAAGAGCAGCAAGATTCGCGGCGCCGTCATGCAGATGGCTGTTGACCCGGACGCCAACCTGCTAGCAGTCGTGTTTGCAAAGGACGCGAAAGGCCACGCCGGCGATGGCTTCAAGCGCCATCCTCTTTTGCACGTTCTCGACCTCGCTACCGGAGAGGAGATTTGGAAGTACGAAGTTAGTGAAGTCGAGATGATGCCCACCCGGTGGCCCGATAACGACAGCGAAGTGGAGTACACGCTGGATAATTATTACCCGCCGGCGTTTATCGATGGCCGGCTGTACCTCTTCTACGAAGGCTTGACCTCCTTTGATGCACGCACCGGCAAAGCGCGACTTCGGGAGCACTATCGCGTTAACGAAGATGGGCTCGCGCTCACGGAAGCAGTTCCGATATTTGACGCCGCAATGATCTACACCTCGGGCCATGGGCGAGTTCGCGCCATCTCGCGCGAAACTGGAGATACCGAATGGGAGGCTAGGGACCTGGGTTTGACGCCGGAGATGATACTGGTCGATCAGGTTTTATTCGTTCGCACCGGCGGCCAGTTTACGCGCTTGAAGGACGGCGAAAATATCGAGCGCGGATCGTATGGTGTCAGCGCTATAGACACTCGCAACGGAAAAGTCCTCTGGCGTTACAAGGGAGCGGACAAGGGTATTACTAATCTTGTGCTGCCGGATCCGTCCAGCATCGTTATCGCGGATCGCGACGATCTAATATTGATTGACGCACAAACGGGCAAGCGGCGGACGCGTGTCAAACACGAAATCGAACGACCTTCTTTCGGAGTTTTGAACGAAGGTGGTGACGTTGTGGTTGGCGGGCAATCAGAGATCGCGGCCTTCAACGTCGATGCCCAAAGTACTCGTGAAATATGGCGTGCACGTCATACGCCTCCTGGCCGTGGCTTCTTCCGAACGATTGCCGCAGTAGCAGCGCGCGCCGCGTCGCTCTATTTTCGCTACGGCGGTACGACCGTCACTGCTTTTCGGGGTATACAACTGGCGCGTGCGGCAGGTAGTTTGAGTTGGTCAGGCCTGGCGGCGCGTTCGTCTGTTTCTAACCTGCAAGCGCTGGCTACGAATTCTGCTCGCAATTATGCCAGGTCGTACGCCGCCTCTCGCTTCAGACAATTTGGCGTGATTTCCCGCGTGCGAGGAGGATTGTCGACCGGCGCTTCTTCGCTTCCCTCTGCTCCAACACCCAGCGATCTCGTACGCCGCCGCACAAATGACATCGACGAACGGCTCCTGGATCGCCTCGATCCAGCTCACCAACTCGATCGGCTCTCTCGCTTTCTGTTGCATCGCGATCGCCTGGCGACTTTAAGAGGAAATTGGATGTACTTCTACACCGACCTCAAGCAGCAGGATGGAAATGGTCTCGCCGGAGTGAACATCCACAGCGGAAAGACGGAGCGCGAAATCAGGTTGCGCGACCTGGACGAACGATTCATTACCGATGAAGCGCTCGGGTTGATGTTAGTTTCAAGCGGAAACCGTATGTTGGCTTATCCGGTTGCAGGCGCGATGAGGTAGTAGCCTGACAGAGATGGCTCCAGAGTAGTGCTTTCCTGGTTTGAGAGTATCTCTGTGCCATCTCTGTGGACATCATTCCAGTTCTTATTCTCTGAGCAAAGTTTCTGTCCGTGTCTGGCAGTCCCAGGGGGACACAACATTTATAGACTCTGGATCTACTAGGTTTCCCCGCTCCGGAGGAGCGGAATGTTGCTAATCCGACTCATTCGTCGATCGAAACATTGCGCTCCTCTGGAGCTTCCAAACGTGAGGTTCACTCGAAGTCTATAAACATTCGGCTCCTCAGGAGCTAGCACGTTGTTTGGTTGCGCAAACTCTCGGGCCAGCCGAAATCAAAGTGGCAGCCGCAGTAGCGCTTCGCAGCCGCGCATCCCGCGGCGATTCTCCAGTGTTAACGTGCCGCCATGCGCCTCAGCGATCTGTCTGGAAAGTACCAGGCCGATGCCGGAGCCTTTCGCTTTAGTGGTGAAGAAGGGGACGAATAGATTCGCG
>JBKOZZ010000056.1:0-7291 GCA_046726155.1 Acidobacteriota bacterium | reverse complement strand
TGGGAGGATGTCGTGCGGTGAGTCGAGGGCTGTGTCGATCCAGCGGTGCCATGGGTTTTCGCCTGCTTCAGGCACACGCGGCAACTCGAAATCCAGCTTCTCCTCATAGGCGTTAAAGATTAGGTGGTGGAGTAACCTTTCGCGGCGGCTTTCCAGAGTCAAGGCAATGCTGTGCGAATACTCGCTCCAGTCGGGCTGACCCAGTTTGACGCCGTGCCAGGTTAAGGTCGTAAAGCGGAGAAGCTGGTTCAGGCTTACACTCTGGCCGTCGGGGCCCAGTCTTCGCAAAAGTCGGCGAGCGTTGAGTTGGGTCACGAACCGGTGCACATCCTTGTGTTTCGCGAGTAACGTCCAATCGAACCAGCTAGTTTCGTTGTCCTGACAATAAGCGTTGTTGTTTCCTAGTTGTGTGCGCCGCACTTCGTCGCCCATGAGAATCATCGGCATACCCGCGGCAATCGTCGTGACGGTCAAAAAGTTCTTCACCTGCCGATTTCGAAGTTTCTCGGCGGCTTCGTCATCGGTGGGACCTTCGACGCCACAGTTCCAGCTTCGGTTGTCGTTTGTGCCGTCGCGATTGTCTTCGCCGTTCGCCTCGTTGTGCTTATGGTCGTAAGAGACGAGGTCGTTGAGAGTAAAGCCGTCATGACACGTTACAAAGTTAACGCTTTGCTCAACCTCGCGTTCTTCATGACCGTAGATTGCCGGACTACCGATCAAGCGGTCAGCAAAGCGTCCAACGAAACCGTTTTCTCCACGAAGAAAACTACGAACATCATCTCGGAACTGTCCGTTCCATTCTTTCCAACTGTCTCCGATGAAGCTGCCCACCTGGTACAGGCCGCCCGCATCCCATGCCTCAGCAATAAGTTTGGTACCGGCGAGTAGCGGGTCGGATTCAATGTCCCATAGTACAGGCGGGTTCGACATCACGTGCCCTGACTCATCACGCCCCAGGATCGCCGCGAGATCAAATCGGAAGCCATCAACATGCATCTCTTCGACCCAGTAACGAAGACTATCTAAGATCATGCGTCGGACAACCGGGTGATTGGTGTTCAGCGTGTTTCCGGTGCCGCTGTAATTCGCATAGCTGGAAAGATCCTCACCGAGGATGTAGTAGGTGCGGTTGTCCAAGCCACGCAAACTCAATGTTGGACCATTTTGGTCACCTTCGGCGGTGTGGTTGAATACCACATCGAGAATCACCTCGATGCCTGCGCGGTGCAGCTCCTTCACCATGTCCCGAAACTCGTTCAACGGACCAAGCGGATCCTGGCGGGAGCTGTATGCTACATGCGGCGCAAAGAATGAGACTGGCGCATAGCCCCAGTAATTGGTCTTTCCCGGTGGGGAATCCTGAGCATCGAACTGGAACACGGGCATCAATTCAACTGCGGTCACGCCGAGTTCGTTCAGGTAGGGAATCTTCTCAATCAGGCCGGCAAAGGTGCCGCGTTTCTGCTCGGCGACGCCTGAACTTGGATGGCGGGTAAAGCCTCGCACATGCATTTCATATACGATCGTTCGAGAGGACGGTCGATTGAGTGGCATGTCACCTTCCCAATCGTATGCACCGGGATCGACCACGACGCTCTTCATCGCCACCGCCGAATTGTCACCTTGCTTCCGTGGCGCTTCGCGAGTGTAGTTCTTCGGAACAACAGTGGCGCGTCCATATGGGTCGATGAGGACTTTGTCAGGATCGAAGCGCAATCCACGAGCAGGATCCAATGGACCTTCAACTCGATATCCGTAGAGCTGCCCAGCTTTCACATCCGGCACGAATACATGCCAATAGTGATATGTTCGGTTGGTTAGGGGATTGATGCGAATCACACGAGCCGGTTGAGCATCGGCGTTCTCAAAGAGGAGTAGCTCGACCCCTGTCGCGTGCTTCGAGTAGACGCTAAAATTTGCCCCTTCCGGAGATAGAGTCGCTCCCAGGGGAGAACTCTTCCCTTCGTCGATTTCTTCCGCCATTTCGTTACCGTCTGTTAACTGTTTGTTTATCTGACAGCATCAGATCACGCAATTCATATTCAAGGAGATCGCCGATGCGTCCAACCGTTATGTCCGCAGGTAGGTATGCCGCGATAATCTTTGGATCGCGTCCAAACTGACCTTGCCGGGGAAAGACCGTGGTCACGCGTGATCCCCAAGCCTTCTTAACTGCGGTCAAAATTCGCAGCTTGTCGTCCACCATGACGTAGTGTTCAGCCGGGTAGCGCCGCTCGACGTCGTCCAGCGCTTCTTCTTTGTGTATGTAAATGAGCACATTGCCTTCGACAGCTTCGGATATTCCCGAGCGTTCAACCTTGCGCGGCTGAAATACCACGTCGCCGTCCGAAAGAATTACCGTTTCTCCCCAAGATCGGAATCGCTCAAGCACGTCGAGCGATTCGGGATAGAGCCGGTTAGCGAACGGATAATCTACCAGGAATGATGACATCGAAAGCAGGTGGATATCTTGCGGATGTTCGACCCGATAGCGTTGCAGAGCGCCGAGATAATCACGGTAGCCCAGGTCAGTAAAGAGCTCTTCGAGGATGGCCCAATAGCGATCCCGGCAAGCCGCGCCAAACTCACGTTCAAGGTGACGCTTGAGGTCATTCTGAATCCGATCGTTGTCGAGTAGTGTGTTGTCGACGTCAACGAGAAATACAATTTTGCTCGGCGTTTTCATGCAGCCTCATAATTTCCTTCGCTTGCGAATCACGTGGTTCGATGCGATTCGAGCTTCTTGTCAGCTCCCACAGCGAATGAAAAGCGGAAGTGGATAACATCTCTTCGCTGCATCGCCACGTCCAGTTTCCGCTAGCACGGCCCGGAATATTCATCCGAGCTTCCGAGCCCAGATTGAGCAAGTCTTGCAAAGGAGCAATTGCGAGTGCAGCTCTTGATGACCAGGCGAGTTGCATTAAATGCCAGGCTGCCTCGCCACTCTCACGTTCGTCCAAGTTTTGATAACGCCAAAAGTTTTGCCGTGGATACGGTGGCAGTTCTTGATGCCATTCCCGAGTAGTGGGATTGTCGTGAGTACCTGTATAGACAACAGTGTTGGATACGTAGTTATGTGGAAGGTATGGATTATCAGCACGGCCATCAAAGGCGAACTGAAGAACGCGCGTCCCCGGGATCTGGAACTTATCGCGTAGCGTTGAAACGTCCACCGTGATCGATCCCAGATCTTCGGCGATAAACGGTAGGACGCCTAACTCTTTTTTCACGGCATTGAAAAAATCAGCGCCCGGACCCGGTACCCACTGGCCGGTTTGCGCTGTTGTTGCCCCGGCCGGTACATGCCAGGCAGCTGCGAACCCTCGAAAATGATCGAGGCGAATCACATCCACGTGGGCCAACAGCGCGCGTATTCGGTCAATGCACCAGCGATAGCCAGTCTGGCGCAGGGCGTCCCAGTTGTAAACCGGGTTGCCCCAGAGCTGTCCGTCGGGGCTGAAATAATCCGGGGGCACGCCTGCTACGAATTGTGGTCTGCGCTGCTGATCCAGCAGAAACAGCTCCGGGTTGGCCCAACCGTCACTGGAGTCAGGAGAAACAAAGAAGGGCAAGTCACCGATCAGGTGGATGCCCTTGTCATTCGCATGTCTCTTGAGCCGGTCGCCCTGGCCGAACAAAAGGAACTGAGCAAAGCGAACTTGATCGAACTCGCTCGACAGATCTCGCCGGGCGCGAGCCAACGCTGCCGGTACACGCTCAATCAACTCCCTGGGCCACTCGAGGTAATAGGCGCCATTGTGCCTCGCTTTCAATACTCGGAACAGTGCGTAATCTTCCAGCCAGTGCGCCTGGGCCTGGCAGAACTGTGCGAAGGCGACCTTCAGTTTCCAAGACGCGCTAGTGGTGAAGTTGTCCCAGGCTATCTCGAGCAACCGACGTTTGAACGGGATAACAATGCCGTAATCGATGGCCGTGTTCGAAAACCGGGGCAGTGTGAATTCGTTTGCATTTAATAATCCATCTTCGATGAGCCAATCCGGACTGATCAAGAGTTCATTACCGGCGAATGATGACATCGATTGATACGGAGAATTGCCGTATCCTGTGGGTCCCAATGGCAATGACTGCCACCAGCGTTGTCCTGCATCATGCAGTTGATCTATCCATTTCAGTGCAGACGGTCCTACATCGCCGATGCCGTACGGCGAAGGCAGGGACGTGACGTGCAGCAAAAGGCCGGACGCGCGGTAATCAGGTGGAAAGGGAGGCAGGCCCATAACGTTACTCATAAGCGACATCCCGTTGCAGGTGAACTGAGTGCATCGTTCACAATCTCTTGAGTTCGATCAAGATCGCGCTATCGGCGTTAATCTGCGGCCAACTCTCACTCTACCGGGCATGGTTCAACTTTCCAGATGTCAGTTGCATATTCGGCAATCGTCCGATCGCTGGAGAATTTTCCGGAGCCGGCCACATTTAAGATCACTTTATGGGACCACGCTGCTGAGTCCTTGTAGACCTCGCATAGCTGCTGGTCCGCTTGCAGATACGATTTCAGATCCGCCAGATGCATATAGTGGTCGCCATGCGTTAGCAGCGCATCACGCAGTGGACCAAAAACCCCTGGCTCATTGCGGCTGAAGTAATCTGAGAAGATCAGATCTAATGCAGCACGCGTCTCTGGTTCGTTGTTGTAGTGCCAATTCGGACTGTACCAACTGCGACTGTTCGCGACCTCTTCTGCAGTGAGACCGAAGAGAAAGAAATTTTCTTCGCCTGCCTCTTCGGCCATCTCGATTGTCGCGCCGTCGCGAGTGCCGATTGTCAGTGCTCCGTTCATCATGAATTTCATGTTGCTTGTGCCACTGGCTTCGTAGCCGGCCGTCGAGATTTGATTCGAGACATCGCTGGCAGGGATCAGCCGCTCAGCGAGCGAGACACAGTAATCCGGCAAGAAAATAACTTTGAGCCGATCACGGATAGCGTGGTCAGCGTCAATCGTGCCGGCCAGGTTGTTGATGAACTTGATAATAACCTTCGCCAGTTGGTACGCAGGCGCAGCCTTGCCCGAGAAGAAGAAGGTCCGCGGCGGCATGTCCAGATTCGGGTTGTCGCGCAGCCGGTTATAAAGCACTACGATCCGCAGCGCATTCAACAGTTGGCGCTTGTATTCATGTATGCGCTTGATCTGGCAATCGAAGACGCTGTCGGGGTCTACTGTTTGGCCAGTCGTCCGCTTGAGCCAATCGGCGAAATGCAACTTGGCCTCGCGGCCCGCCTTTTGAAAGGCGTTCTGCAAAGCCTGGTCAGTAGCCAGCGGTTTGAGCTTTTTCAACTGATTGAGATCTGTGGCCCAGCCGTCGCCGATGGCGTCTGTGATGGTTTGCGAAAGCGCTGGGTTCGACATCAAAAGCCAACGTCGCGGCGTTACGCCATTGGTCTTGTTGTTGAACCGCTGGGGAAACACTTCGGCCAGATCCTTGACCGTTACTGTCCGCAACAGCCGCGAATGAATTGCGGCGACGCCGTTGGTGCTGTGTGAGCCGACGATAGCAAGATTAGCCATTCGGACATGCTTGGTTGGACCTTCCTCTATGAGACTAACGCGCTCGACGCGACCCTCGTCACTGGGATACTTCGCTCGAACCTCATCAAGCAATCGACGATTGATTTCGAAGATGATCTCCAAATGACGCGGCAGCATGATCTCGAACCATTCGAGCGGCCACTTCTCAAGAGCTTCGGGGAGTAGCGTGTGGTTGGTGTAAGCCAAGGTTTTCTGCGTGAGATCCCAGGCTTCGTCCCAACCGAGATGTGCTTCGTCGAGCAGAATCCTCATCAGCTCCGGCACTGCCAGCGTTGGATGTGTATCGTTAAGCTGAATGGCGACTTTTTCGGGAAGTGCACTCCAATCGACGTTGCTTGCTCGGAACCGGCGTACGAGATCGGCAAGCGAGCAGGCAACGAGGAAATACTCCTGGACAAAACGCAATGCCTGGCCCTTCTCAGTGCTGTCGTCGGGATAGAGCACTCGGGTTAGCGTCTCGGCGTTGAGTGTCTCCGCCAGTGCACCCACGAAATCGCCGCTGCTGAATTCCTTGAAGTCAAAATACTCCTGTGCTGCTGCAGCCCAGAGCCGGAGCGTGTTGATGGTTTTCCCGCCATAGCCAACGACAGGTCGATCGAACGGAACACCAATCAAAGTCGATGGCCGACCGGGAACCACCTGCAAGATACCACCAACTATCTCGAATGAGCAGTTGAGCTTCACCTCAACTGTCTCATTCGGCCGCACAACTTCCCATGGGTCAGGCCGGCGTAGCCAGTTGTCAGGTGATTCCTGCTGCCACCCGTCCTGGATGGACTGCTTGAACATGCCATATTCATAGCGCAGGCCATATCCCATGGCCGGGATTTGCATCGTGGCCATTGAATCAAGGAAGCATGCAGCCAAACGTCCGAGACCTCCGTTGCCAAGGCCTGCGTCAGGTTCCTGGTCCAACAACTCGAACCAATCCAGCTTCTTTTTCTTAACGTCTTCCTTTGTGAATTCGTCCAGAAGAAGATTTGTGACATTGTTGGCAAGCGAGCGTCCGATGAGAAATTCCATTGAGAGGTAATAGACGCGCTTCGCGTTCTCGCGTTCGTAAGTTGTTTCCGTTCGAACCCATCGCTGCGAGAGAACATCGCGCACCGAACGGGCGAGGGCCTCAAAACGCTCGCGCCGGCCGATCATCTTCTCCGCCATAACGTTGTCGAAGACAAGATGCCGCTCGTAAATCGCCTCGCTAGTTCCGCTAAACTGAACCAGCCCGCCGTATTGCTCGATGAGCTTCGATAGGTCGGCTCCCGCTGACCTTGCCGGAACCGACTTCTTCTGTTTTTCTACTCTCATTGCGTTTAGACCTCGTTAACTAGATGACCATCAGATTCAATTCTAGAATAGCCACTTCCAATTGTTGATCTCCGGCTGATCGATACCAAACTCGTGGGCATATTCTTTGCACTCGATCTGCTGATTCAAGAGGCGTTCGCGAACGCTGGCCCCTTTGACTCTGAAACGAGGCACGCCACTCTTTTCAGCTCCTACCATTTGCCCGATCGGAAGGGTTGACGGCGGTCGACGCCGAACCAAGTCCGACACCCACCCACATGCGCCTAAATATTCTGATTATGCGAGGCGCGATCTGTCGTTTCGAAACTGCGGTGGCTTCGGTCAAAATCCAACGGTCCGGCATGTTGAGACGTTGGCGCAAAAGATCGAAGGGACTGATACTGTTTGAGTTCCATGTTCATCCTCCCCATTGCTTCAAGCCTCGCGCACGACACA
>JBKOZZ010000055.1:0-47032 GCA_046726155.1 Acidobacteriota bacterium | reverse complement strand
CAGGCTCTAACGCGCGTGGTACAGACCTCATGGGACCGGAACTCTCGCCCTTGCGGTAGTATTCAAACTGCATCACTATCGTGACTCGAGGTGATCCATGACGGACGTGTTCATCAGTTACGCCAGTGAGGACCGAGACCGAGCTCGGAAGCTGGCGAGTGCGCTAGAAGCGCGTGGCTGGTCCGTGTGGTGGGATCGCAAGATCATTGCGGGCCAGGCCTTCGATCAGGTGATTGAACACGAACTTGAGACGGCAAAGTGCGTGGTTGTGCTGTGGTCGAAGGATTCGATCTCTTCTGAGTGGGTTAAGAACGAGGCTGCAGTCGCGGCGGAGCGAGGCGTGCTGGTTCCCGCACTGATCGACAACGTCAAGCTCCCGCTTGAATTCCGGCGCAAGCAGACTGCCGATCTGGTCAGCTGGGATGGTGCTCCCTCTGATGAAGGATTTCAGGCACTGTGTGACGGCGTGGCGACCAAGCTCAACATCACGGAGGTGGCGCAGCGTCTGACCACTGCCCTGCCACCGCACGCTTTCCGCTGGAATCGCCGTTGGACTCTGGTTGCGATCACCGCCGCCATCGCAATCGCTGGACTAATCACAATCCTGATTCGAGCAGGCGTGTTCGATCGATCTGCCAAACGACGCCCGGAGGGTGTTGCTGAGCAGTTGGGGTCCACTCCTTCGCCAGCGAGCGAGTCCACTCCTTCGTCAGCGAGCGAGTCCACTCCTTCGCAAGCGAGCTTACTTGAACTTGAAACTCAATTGAAGGCTGCCAACATCAAGCTAAGCACCGGGACTGAAGACGATGTGGTCAGGGTGCGTGGCTATTTTACGGGACCAACCTCGGCGTATTATCTCCTGGCAACAAACTGCCTTCAGATCCTGGGGGACCGGAGGCTCAGAAAGACTGGCTATCTCGATATGATCGATAAGTGGTACACGTTGCTGGTGGGTGAGAACCACTATGTCACAGACGACGGAGGTCTTGATCACGAAAAGTTGAAGGTGGCTATCGTCAAAGCCAACAACGAATACTATGCCCAGAATGCGACATCGTTTGACCAGCTCGTCGAGTCGATACGTTGATTCGTATCTCTGCCAGGAAACCACCTAACGTGGCCCTTTGCAGTTAACCGCTCGTTCCGCTCGCGGCCGGGAACACAGATGGAGACGCCGGGAACAGCCGATAGACGAACACGCCAGCGCGTACTTGAAGCAGCGGTCTCGCTGTTGTCCGACCAAGGTCTCTCAGGCGATCTTCTGCAAGATGCGGCGAAAGCGGCTGGGTGCTCGAGCGATCGCGCACAGGTTTTCTTTCATCGTGACGAGGATTTGGTTCTTGCTCTATACGCAAGGTTAGCGGCCCAGCTCGAGGCGCGTGTTGCAGAATTGCCAGATAGTGATCTTGCGGATCGCTTCCGGAAAATTATGCTCGACAAGCTCGAGCTAGTGGCGCCGTACCGGCAAGCGTTGGCTGCGTTGCACGCTACTTTGCTTGATCCGCGTCATGAACTCGGAGCTCTCAGTCCGCACACCGAAATTATTCGCAACCGGGTTATGGGTGTGTTTTCGGCCGTGGTCCTGGGAGCGCGCGATCGGCACAAGCTGAATGCCGAAGGGTTGACCCGTAGTCTTTACGGTTTGCATCTGGCGCTGATGCTGCTGTGGACCCAGGATCAAACCACAGAGTCGCTGGCCACGCGCGCCGCCCTCGATCTCATTTGTGATCTGCTGTCCCTCTCCGGCCGGCTTTCGTGGTTACCGAACTTCAAAAACTCACTCGTCAAACTCGATCTGATCGCCGCCCCGCTGGTTGAGCCCGCGGCGGATCCGGCGGTCACTGAGCTTTCAATCAAGATCCTGCAGCAACTCTTTCGACATCGGCGGTTGGAATCGAATGCCGGTTCCTGTGCCGAGGATCCCTGTGAGCAATGTCTGGCACTGCACCTTCCGAAAGTCCGGCGTTTCGTCAGCGCCGGCGAGCCAATACATTTTTTGTTGCCGGCGTTTCCCGCCAAATCGCCCAGTCCGAAAAAGGTTTTGGGACGATTGCCGGACATGGCGGAAGAGTTGGCGCTTGGCTTCCTGGAGCAGGTCTGCAATGAGGTCAAAGAGCTATACCCACCCGGCGCGCGGATCACCATTTGTTCCGATGGCCGTGTATTCAGCGATCTTGTTGGGGTATCGGACGAAGACGTAACCGACTACGCACAAGAGATCGATGCTTTGCGTAAGCGCATCGACGCCAGATCGCTGGATGTTTTCCGTATGGAAGATCTATTTGAGATTGACGATCACGAGAGCATGCGCGAACAACTGCGCGTTCACTACGCCGACACGCTCGAGGCTATCGAGGAACGCGTGCGAAAATACACGCATCATCAACTGCTTTTTAACGGAATCCAGCGGTTCCTCTTTGAAGATCGGATCGCGATTGAAACTGAGAAGAGCCGTACACAAGTGCGCAACGAATGCAAGCGGCGCACTTATTCGGTGATACAACGTAGCGATGCCTGGGGCCGGTTGCTCGGCGATTGCTTTCCGGCGGCGCTGCGACTGTCGATTCATCCGCAGAGTCCACACTCGGAAAAGATCGGAATTCTCCTCGGCGCGGCGAATGACACATGGCTGACGCCCTGGCATGGGGTCGCAGTCAGGCGTGACGGAAAGTTTGGGCTGATGCGACGCCATGAAGCTGAGTCGCTCGGAGCGTGCGTTGTAATGGCGTTGGGCCGTCCCAGTTACTATCAAATCGGTGAGGGCCCATGAACGAAGAGACAGTGCGGGCGGTCCGTGATCGTTACCTCGCTGAAAACTCTTTGAGCGTCGAGAGCTACACGGCGCAGCGTTTTCCGATCTACGTCGGCCGGCGCCCTGTTCATGTGCCTAATCCGGGGTTCCTTCCCTGGCACGATCTGCATCATGTGGCTACGGGCTACCGCACCGGTTTGATCGGCGAAGCAGAGATTAGCGCATACGAGTTGCGAGCCGGATGCGGTTCGCTGATGGTGTTTATTCTCTGCGTCGGCGCTATCCTGATCACGATGTTCGTTGCGCCGCGACGAATCTGGCGGGCCTGGAAGCAGGCTAAAGGAGCGCGCACTCTCTATCACACAAAGGTGCCCTACGAAACTTTGCTGGAAATGAAGGTAGCTGATCTGAGAGATTCGCTG
This sequence comes from Acidobacteriota bacterium, assembly GCA_046726155.1. Classification (GTDB taxonomy): domain Bacteria; phylum Acidobacteriota; class Blastocatellia; order Pyrinomonadales; family Pyrinomonadaceae; genus PSRF01. The sequence goes on along the minus strand of JBKOZZ010000055.1, from coordinate 43,858 downwards.
GGGCTGCCGCGGGAAGGTTGTCGCCAAACCTAGCCGAAGCTTGGGGTCAGGTTGCGACCGGGTTCGGATTGGGTACCATGAATACAAACTACACGCTTGAGCAACTACGGCCCTTCGGCTTAGTTGTCAAGACCGGGGAGCGAGGTGCTGATCTGCGATCAATCTCAGTTCCCACTTTGAAGCAGTGGATCGACGATCATCGCGTACTAATCCTGCGAGGCTTTGCTCCGCTCCCTGGAACCGAGCTGCCCGAGTTCGCCAGGCGCTTAGGTGAGATTCTGGAATGGGAGTTTGGAGCGGTTAACGATTTGCGCATTCGACCCGATGCCCGGAATTACTTGTATACCAATCGCGAGGTCCCATTTCATTGGGACGGCGCCTTTGTGGGCCGAGTCCCACACTACATCCTCTTTCAATGCGATCTCGCTCCGGCAACCTACAGTGGCGGCGAAACCATTTTCTGTGACACCATCCGTTTGCTTGAGCGCGCGCCGGTTGAGCGACGAGAGCTTTGGGAACAGATAGCTATTACCTATGCGACCGAAAAGATTGTTCATTATGGCGGCAGCTTCACCTCGCCAATGATTAGCAGTCATCCTCTCAATGGAGAAAAAGTATTGCGCTTTGCGGAGCCGGTCGTTGATCTAAATCCGGTGCAGCTCGAAATCAAAGGCGTTCCCCGGGAGGCGCAGGCCGCATTTCTCGAAGACATGCACGAGCGGTTGAATGCCGACGATGTTTGTTACCGGCACGAATGGCATGAAGGTGATGTAGTCATTGCGGACAACTATGTCCTTCTACACGGTCGGCGCGCGTTCGCCGAAAATGCCAAGCGACAAATTCGCCGCGTCAACATACTCTGAGCACGATGGGAAAAATTACTAAGGAACTTAAGCGGAACGCCCTCTGAGTGTTCTCAGTATTCTGTGTAACCCGTTACCGCCTTTAGGTTCTCGAGCAAGAGTTACTACTGCAAACCGGGTCCCGTAGGGACAAAATGTTTATAGATAGCTGCCACAAATCTATTGAAGCTCCATAGGAGCGAAATACTCCTCAGGTCATCGAGGCACTCGCGTTAGTACATTTCGCTCCTACGGAGCTGACAATGAATTGTTTGAATTGTTAACTAGTAGACTATAAACATTTGGCTCCTCCGGAGCTAAAGTGCCCGGTTACATAAGTCTTCGAGTCCTGTTTTGGTTGCGGGTTTGCCGCGCTGTTTCTGCAGGGATGTTCTTCAGCGCGATTACTCTAAAGATGCCGAGGTGCACAGGAGGTTGCACGGAGAAATTACAAGCCAAGCAAAAATGCCAAACAAGCTGCGCTACCTTCTCTACATGCTGCGCATACGGCGAGTGGAGTTTCGCATTGCCGAAATTCCCATCCTGGTTATTCCCATCCTGTTATTGATTCACAACACCGCCCCTTTGAAAACCTTCACTTTCTGGGAAGGCATCGTCGTCTTCTTTCTGCTCTTTGCTTTTGGAGACATGATCAACTGCCTCGCGGATCGTGATCTGGATGCTGTTTACAAACCACACCTCTCGGAAGCCGTCTATGGGTTAGGGATTGGCTTTGTGAAGTTTCAGATAGCCGTCACAGCGTTTCTCGCCCTGGCATTGACGGCTCATCTTTCGTGGCAATTGCATCGCTGGCTGCTCTTCGCATTAGTGGCGGTTGGCCTCCTGTTGGCCGCAGGCTACTCGGTTAATCCGGTCCAGTTCAAGGGACGAGGGTTGGCCCAACTGGCTTGTCTGTGGCTGATCATCTTCGTTGGTCCAATGCTTTTCATTAGTTTGCTGATTACTACTATGCCTTCGCCGGCAGTGGTTTTGTTTGCGGCGGCATTTGGGGTTCTGCAAATGGGCATCATTCTAGTCAACACTGCTGAGGACTATCCCGAAGATCTCGAGGCGCAGATCAAGACAACGATCGTTGCGCTCGGTCTGCACCGCGGCATTGCTCTGGCGTTCTGGTTAACCAGCGCCGGCGCTGTGGGCGTGGTGGTCACATTAGGTGTGATGTTCCGTCAACGCAGCGTGGAATCGATCTGGGTGCTGGCAATGATACCGGCAGTTGCAGCTTGTAGCTACGTTCTGATCGACGTCTGGAAGCTGAAGTCGACAATTGCGAACCAGAGTCTTGCAATGGCCATTCAAACGGTAAAGCGTGCGGCGAAGAAAGTACCCATTTGGCTAACAGTTGTGGCTTGGTCGATGCTCGGTGCTTCAGGCGCGCTTTTCATTGCCGGCAGCTAGTAGTACCCTTAGTTCACCCATCCCTCGTTAGCCGGGCAGTGGTCGTAAATCAATAAACGAGCCCGAAGCCTATTGCCTCTCCTATTGTTGTGAAGCCCTCTCTGACGTTGTTAAACGTTGACTATCTTCGTTAACATCGGGATATTCTAATGACTAACTGGGTCGGTAGTTCGCTTAGACATCTCCCCACGTCCTGCTCCAGTTAGGTTCTCCAATTAGTCAATTGAGGTGTCATTGAGAGCAAAAGCCCAGCGAGAGAAAGCCACTGAGCAGACTTCACGCGACCAGGGTCGAGTGTTGCTGATCACGGACGAGCGGCGCGTTCCTTATCGAGCATCGCTTGAGGCCGTGGGGCTAAACGTAGTTGATGTCTGCGTGGGCGCTGCCGCGCTGATATCGCTGCGGCGTTCTCGCCCGCAACTCATTATCGCAAATACTGCGAGCAGGGGATTGTCCATCGACGACCTGACCAGACTGCTGGGACAAACCGGTGAGAGTATTCCTCTGATTCTCGTTGGCTCCGAAGCATCGACTGCAGAACGAAGACACGACGCGATGGCAGCCGGAGCATTTGACTACTTCCAGCTTCCAGCAGAGGTGGAACTCCTTGCTCTCCGCGCTCAACAGTTAATCACAGTCCGGCAGACAATGGACCGGCTCCGGGCCGAAGGTGATCTCGATCCCTTAACGGGCCTGGCAAATCGTCGTCGATTCCGTGCGGCGCTGGATCGCGAGGTTGAAAGGTGGCGTCGTTATCGTGCGCCCTGCACGCTGCTCATGCTCGACATTGATTTCATGAAAGGCATTAACGACAAGTATGGCCACCCATCCGGAGACACCGTCCTACGCCATATTGCGAGGACATTAACCAGAGTCTCTCGCAACAATGACACCGCTGCGCGCGTAGGTGGCGAAGAATTCGCTTTGTTACTTGCCGGAATCAGCGATGAAAAAGCTCTGTCAGCAGCCGAACGCCTTCGTGTCATCCTGGAGGAGCAGCCCGTTCAAGGGGTAGGAAATATTACCGTCAGCATTGGCCTCGCCTCCTGCCCGACCCACGCGGATTCGGAGCGTACTCTCTATGTTGCGAGTGACAAGGCCCTCTATGTCGCGAAGAATGAAGGGCGAAATCGCGTAGCGGTAGCGCCTCGGATGGAGGAAAAACTCCCCGGCGTGTAACCACATTGCAAGGTACCGACAAAAGCAAATACCGGAAAAAATCGTGCGGCTCAAACACGGAAACAAAGAGTAGAAAGCGTCAAGAAGCGGAGGCAAAAAGGCTAAGCCCAAATGCTGAGTTGTCATTCGGTACCGTTCTGCGCACGGACCACCAGAACCGAACTGCGCAAGTTTGCAGTCGTAGCTGCTGTGTTTTCCTCGCTACTTCGTTTGACGGCGCCTTAGAAAACCTGGCCCACCGATGCTAAACTTCGAAACACCCTTTTAGTCAAATTCCGAATCTGAGACGGCGAAACTCGTGATGGAACGTCTTAGTTTGACTCGTGTGGGCCCACACCAATCATTCAGCCCTTTGTCGGTATCGTTGGCGCTGACAGTTGCATTGGCTGCCGGTTATGTGGGGCGGGCCCAGCAATCTACCGCGCCGGATGCGGCGCAGAAACCAGCACCAGCTTCGCAAGCAAATCCGACTCAACCATCCGGACCATCAAGTGCGCCCGGCCCGTCGCCTCTTCCTGCTGCTACGCAGAGCCCAGTCGTCTCCCCGTCTCCGTCGGTTTCGCTGACGACTCAGAATCCGCAAGGTTCAGGCGTGCTGACGCTTGATGAGGCGTTGCGTCTAGCTAATACGCAGGCCTCGAATTTTCAACAAGCCGGATTGAACGAAAAAATAGCAGCTGAGGATGTCCGGCAGGCGCAATCAGCGTTTCTGCCGCGCGTCAGCGCACCGTCAGGCTACCTATACACTTCGCCGGCTCTCGGTCTGCCGCCGGGCACGCCGCGAGCTCAGAGTTTCATAGCTAACAACGCCATCGGCGAATACCAGTCGTACCTGAATGTTTCCGGCGATATCGACATTGCCGGCCGCTTACGCGCCACCCTCGCAAGGAATCGCGCTTTGCTCGAGGCCGCGCATGCCGGCACCGAAGTGGCGCGAAGAGCGCTGGCCCAGGCGGTGATCGACGCCTACTACGGACTGGCATTGGCCACTGCGCAGCGCAGCACCGCAGAACAAAATCTGGCGGCGGCGGAAGAGTTTGAGCGAATCACTTCTCTGCTCTTGAGTGGTGGGGAAGTCGCCTCAGTCGATCTAACCCGCGCCCAATTGCAAACGATTGGGCGACGCGATGAGTTGCAACGCGCGCGAGCGAACGAAGAAGTGGCTGCCGGATCTTTGCGTGTACTTGTCGGTTATGATTTTACGCGGCCCATAAACGCGACTGATCTTGCTTTGGCGGCTCCCATCGATTTTGAGTTTCAGCAGTTTAAAGTGAACGATGTTTCGCGGCGGCCTGAGTTTGTGCAATTTGAAGCAGAGCTGCGCGCTGCTAACCAGGACATTCGCATTGCGCGTGCAGATAGGTTGCCGCAGCTCTCCTATTCGATGCTCGGTGGCTTGGACACCGATTCACTTAGCCCCACTCGTCTCAAGGAGCACACTGGGGTCTCGGCTGCATTCAGCCTGACAATACCAATATTCGATTGGGGAACGAGCAGAAGTAAGGAGCGCCAGGCACGCCTGCGCGCGCAAATCGCGGAGAACGAACGCACGATAGCGCTGCGTGGCTTCACCCAGCAGTTCTACGCTGCTCAGGCTCAAGTGACTTCCGCTGCCACGCGTATCAAACTCGCGGGAACAGGCGTAACTTCAGCACAAAGCAATCTTAACGCGTCAATCGCCCGTTACCGCGCCGGCGAAGCACAGATAATTGAAGTCACGGACGCGTTGGCCACTCTGGCTGCGCAGAGGTTTGCTCTTTACCAGGCAATCTTCGACTACCAAACCGCGCTCGCGCGCCTGAGACAGGCGACAGGACAATGAACCAGGATCCTGAATTTAAAAAAGGACCGGAGAGTAGGGCCACGGGTAACGCAACCTTGGGTGAAACATCGTCCACGCAAACCGAAGAAGAGCAGGAAATGTGGCTCGCCGTCAGACGCGTACGACTGGCGCACGAGCGCCGGCGCAACCTAATTATCGTCGCTTCAGTCGCGGTGGTGGCGTTGCTGCTGTTTTTTTTACTGCTTTGGAGGTGGCGCAACTCGTCCACGGCGGCGGATGAAGCGGAGGCGGTTGTAGTTAGTGTGCGCGTTGCTAAAGTTGAGAAGCAGACAATTGCCGCGCCGGTCTCCGCGACCGGCACTATTTTCCCGCGCGCTCAGGCCACGGTAGCCGCAAAGATAAGCGCCCAGATTAGGACAATGGGACTACTGAAGAATCAGCTAGTCAGAGCGGGCCAGGTGATCGCCCTTCTTGAATCGCGCGACCTGGTAACCCAGCGAAACGAGGCAATCGCGGCCCTGAATCAGGAGCGCGCAAACGAACGCAGTGTCACTACCGGCACGATTCCCCAAACAAATGCGCAGGACCAAAAGGCACTGCGCGACGCGCAAGCTAAGGTAAGAACGGCAAGCGCCATATACGAACGCCGCCTGGTGCTCTATCAAAAAGGCGGCATCTCGAAAAAAGAACTCGAAGCCTCGCAAATGGATCTAACCACCGCTCAAAACGAGTTGCGACTTGCCGAGCAAACAGTCGCGCTCCGCACGAAGGCAATCAATCCAAACGATCGCGCCCTTGCGGCGGCTCGCGTGCAGGCAGCACAGCAACGGGTCGCCACTCTTGACGCCCAACTCAGCTATGCGACTATTCGCGCCCCCATCACTGGCATCGTTACCGATCAATTCCAATATCAAGGAGAGTTTGCCGCGGCCGGAGGCAAGCTTGTCAATATCGCCGACATAAGTGAGGTGATCGTGAAAGCTCCGTTCGCCGATACTGTTGTTGCCCAGCTCAAAGTAGGCGACCCGGCGACGGTTTTGCCGACAGACACAAGCAGTGAAGCGATGACCGGCAAGGTAACGCTTATCAGCCGTTCCAATGATCCTTTGAATCGGACGGTGGAAGTTTGGGTAACTCTGGGGAATGGAGCGGGAAGTTTGCGGGCCAACGGTGCCGCCCAGGTTACGGCGGCCACCCTCACCAAAAATGACGCGGTCGTGGTTCCCGCGTCGGCCGTCACACTCGAAGCCAGTAATGCCAACGAAGGAACGGTGATGCTAGTCGATGCTGGAAACGTGGCGCACGAGACCAGGGTCACAGTCGGCATTCGCACGCCGGACAAGATTGAAATCACTAAGGGTTTGCAGGGGGGCGAGACAGTTGTCATAGAAGGCAACTATGCCCTGCCCGACGGGACTAAGGTTGAAGCGAGCGACGAGAAGAAGGAAGACACGACGACCGAAGAGAAAAAGCCGGAAGAGAAATGATATCGATTCGCGCGATGCGACGTGGTCCGAAGTGCCGCGACCTGTTGCAGGACCGCGAGCGGTAGTGAGCGGATGCCAGATTCGTTTGAGTTTTCGCTGTGAACAATAAGTTGGTTTCGCTCCATGAAATTGACTGACGGCATTCGCTCGCTACCGCTTGCGGTTCTGCAAGAGCGCTACGGTTGAATAACTTGCGCGCCTGACATCAGACGAGGTTTGCCTCAGCCATGAGACTCGCCGGGGTCGTATCCAATCAATCGCGCGCCGTCCTGGTGCTGATTGCGCTCCTTTGCGCGGCCGGGCTTTATGCTGCGTGGCAACTGCCTGTCGCTATCTTTCCGCAGACAAACTTCCCGCGCATCGTCATCATCGTTGAGAACGACGTAGTTCCGGCCCCGCAGACTCTCGTCTCCGTTACGCGTCCGATTGAGGAGGCGATGAATGGCATTCCTGGTATCGTGCGCATCAAGTCGACAACTGCGCGCGGGGCTTCGGAGATAAGTCTCTTCTTCGATTGGCGCGTTGACATCCTTCAGTCGTTGCAATTGGTCCAGGCGCGGCTCTCGCAACTTGCGGCGACATTGCCACCCACCGCTTCAATTCGCAATGTCGAAAGACTTACCTTCGCTGTCTTTCCCGTTACGGGTTACAGCCTCACATCTGATAAGCGCGACCTCGCCAGCCTGCGCGACATTGCGACCTACACCATTCGGCCGCGTCTAGCCCGTTTGCCCGGCATTGCGAGTGTTGGTGTCGCTGGCGGAAAAGTGCGCGAATTTCATGTGACGTTGGATCCCGATCATCTCATCGCACACAACGTTTCAGTCCAGCAGGTTGTCGAGGCTGTGCGCAATTCAAACATCCTGGCGTCGCCAGGATTAATCGAAGAGAATCATCAACTCGAACTGGCGCTAATTAGCGGACAAGCAAAAAAGCCAGAGGAACTAAACGGCATTGTGGTCGCGATTGTAAATGATGCCCCGGTCACACTGGCCGATGTCGCCACGATTGGCTTGGGCGTGCAACCTCAATACACGATCGTTACGGCGGACGGGATGCCTGCCGTGCTCGTCAACATCAATCGCCAGCCGGATGCGAATACGGTCGCCGTTGTTGATGAAGTAAAAGCTGAGTTGGCAGCGATGCGCAATGAACTGCCCAGGGACGTTAGGGTCGCGCCGTATTACGACCAGTCGCTGCTGGTGCGTGAGTCGATCAATTCGGTGCGCGACTCCATCCTAATCGGTCTGCTTCTTTCGGTCGTGATTCTTTTTGCATTCCTGCGAAACTGGGGCACGACGTTTGTAGCCATCCTGGTGATTCCGGTTACGGTGCTCGTAACGTTTTTGGCAATGTGGCTCGCCGGTTTGAGTTTCGATCTGATGACGCTTGGAGGGGTGGCGGCAGCAATCGGCCTGGTGATTGACGATGCTATTGTTGTTGTTGAAAATATTCACACGCACCTGGCGCTAGGACAATCGCGGCGCGAGGCCGTGCAACGCGCTGTTTCCGAGATAACAATACCAATTATTGGTTCAACGATTACTCCGGTCGTGGTTTTTCTGCCGCTGACATTGCTGACCGGAGTGACCGGGGTCTTCTTTCGTTCGCTCGCCCTGACCATGGCCGTCGCTTTGCTGACTTCGCTCGTCCTGGCGCTGTCGTTTACACCAGTACTCGCCGAGCGTTTCGTCAAAGCGAAGCGACGCACTAGTGAAGCCTCACCGCCGACTAATCGTGAGGAAGAAGATTGGCCGGCAGAGGAGCGGGAATTTCGCGCGGAGGAAAAGGAGGAAGAGGAAGAAATCGGTGGCGTCCTGGGGGCTATCATCCGGCGCTATGAATCGGTGTTGCAATATTCGCTGGACAATCGGTGGCTGGTCATAGTGGTGGTGCTGGCAGTGGCCTTGGGTTCGTTCGTTCTTTACCGGTTTCTTGGTTCGGAGTTCATCCCGGAATTCGACGAAAGTGCTTTCATTCTCGACTATCTTGCTCCTTCGGGCGCCTCGCTTCAGGAGACTGACCGCATCCTTCAGCACGTGGAACAGTTAATTCGCGAGGTACCAGAGGTTGAGAGCTATTCGCGACGCACGGGGTTAGAGCTTGGTCTATTCATTACTGAACCAAACAAGGGCGACGTGGCGGTAAAACTAAAACCCGGCCACGCGCGGACGACGCAAGAGGTCATGAGCGATCTGCGCAAGGAGATTGAAAAGTCGGAACCTTCACTGGAGATCGAATTCGTCGGTATCCTTCCGGACATGATTGGCGACCTGACCAGCTCGCCTGAACCCATCGAGATCAAGCTGTTTAGCGAGGATGCAAATGCGCTACACCAGAAAGCGGAAGAGGTCGAAGCGACTATTAGGAAACTGAAGTATGTGGTTGACACCAAGAGCGGCGTTATTGTCAGTGGTCCAGCCATCATCTTCAACATCGATCCGCAACTCGCAGCACGCTTCGGAGTGACTGCGAGCGACGTGGCAAACACGGTAACGACTGCGATGACCGGCGATGCCAGTTCTACAATCCTGCAACAGGATCGGCTAATCTCGGTGCGCGTTATCTTCCCGCCCGAGGCGCGCAGTTCGCTCGATCGACTGCGCGCACTGCATGTTCGTTCATCGTCGGGAGCACTTTTTCGCCTGGATCAAGTCGCACAAATTGATTATGACAAGGGTCAAACGGAGATTCATCGTGATGGTTTGCGACAAACGGTGGCTGTCACGGGAAGGCTGGAGGGCCAGGACTTAGGCACGGGCATCAGGGAAATCAAGAGTCTGCTGGCTAAAGACGTAAAACTCCCGCCCGGAATGACTATCGAATACGGCGGTCTATACCAGGAACAGCAGGCTAGCTTTAAGGAACTTGCGCTCGCCCTCTTTCTGGCCGTGGTGCTTGTCTTTATCACGCTGCTGATCGAGTTTCGCTCTTTTGCGCATCCGATCTCGATAGTTACCGGAGCCGTTTTGGCTCTCGGCGGTGTGCTTGCCGGTCTTTTCATCACCGGCAGCACGCTCAACATAGTTTCGCTGATGGGAATGATCATGGTCGTGGGCATCGTAGCGAAGAATGGTATTTTGATGCTCGATGCAGTTGAGGATCATCTGGCTGCGGGGGACACCTTGCGCGAGGCGCTCCTGCGATCTGGTCGCCGGCGTTTTCGTCCAGTATTGATGACCTCGCTGGCTGCTATTCTCGGAATGCTGCCGCTGGCTGTTGCTCTCGGATCCGGGGCTGAACTACTGCAACCGCTCGCGATTGCCGTCATTGGCGGCCTGACGGTTGCTCTGTTGCTTTCACTTGTGGTGACGCCAACGGTGTACGCGATGCTTTCGCGCCAAACGAGTGAGGGGCAACGATAACCATCAATCAAAAAAGGAAGAAGATTATGAATCGAATTGGACTCTTCGTACGAGTGCCGCTGGTGACGATCAGATTGGTAAGAAAAGAGTCAGCATGGAATTTGATGCGAACGGCAAACCCTTAAAGAAGAGTTGAAACTCAGTGGCCGGCAGCACAATGTTTGCGTTGTCCGCGTGCCAGAGTTTGGAATTGCGGAAATAGTATTGTTTCGGAATCGTCGTCTTACTTAGGAGGTCCTTATGAAGTCTCGTGTATTGTCGTCTCTCTTCATTTTTGTGGCTATGCTCTCGATCAGCCTGAAGGGTCAGGCGCAGCCTTCGCCGGGATATCACCTTCTGAAGAAGTTCGTTTTGGGAGGCGAGGGGGGATGGGACTTATTAGCCGTCGATAGCGCAGCCCGTCGTTTGTACATTTCCCGCGCCACCCACGTGATGGTAGTTGACACCGACTCGGGTGCGATTGTCGGCGACATACCAAACACTCCCAGAGTGCACGGCATTGCCATCGCTCCGGAGTTTGGCAAAGGGTTCATAACCAATGGCGGAGATGCAACTGTTACGATTTTTGATTTGAATTCGCTCAAACCATCGAGTCAGGTTAAGGTCGGCCAGAATCCGGATGCGATCCTCTATGATCCGGTAAGTAAACGCATCTTCGCCTTCAATGGCAATAGCAAAGACGCCACTGCCATCGACGCCGGGACCGGAACGGTCGCAGGAACAATCGCATTAGGAGGAAAACCTGAATTGGCCGTTGCTGATGAGCGTGGTCAGGTCTATGTCAATCTGGAAGACAAGAGTCAGATAGTGGCCATCGATTCTCGTAAACTTAAGATTGAGGCAACGTGGCCCTTGGCGCCAGGCGAAGAACCAACTGGAATTGCCATGGACAGAAAACACCGGCGCTTGTTTGTTACCTGCTCCAACAAGTTGATGGCAGTAGTGAACGCAGACAATGGAAAGCTCCTGACGACATTGCCGATTGGCAGCGGGGTCGATGGCGCAGCTTTCGATTCCGACAAACAACTGGCTTTCAGTTCTAATGGCGATGGCACGCTTACGGTAGTGCGTGAGGATTCGCCGGACAAGTTTAGCGTTGCCGAAAATGTTGTGACGCAGAGAGGCGCCCGCACGCTCGATCTCGATCAAAAAACCCACCGGGTATTTCTGGTCACAGCGGAGTTTGGCCCCACGCCGGCCCCGACTGTGGAACGACCGCGCCCGCGACCACCAATGTTGCCGGGAACGTTCACGCTGCTGGTCTTCGGCAGGTAGTGTCAAAACCTGACTGAGAGCAAGTAGAAGGACAAACTGAATCCGTCGGACACCCTCATGCTATGCGTGTCGGCGGTTACGCGTTGGCGTGCGTGGCCTGCGAGCCGGTGACACTCTAGGTTTCACTGCAGAGGGGACTTTCGCTGGTTCCACTGCCGGTGGTTTGGGTGTTGTCGTCGTGACGTCTTCGATGGGAGCATCCAGGAACGGCCGCATCTCGCCAATAAATTTGTCGCTGTTCACAATACTGCGCAGGACAATCTTGATTGCTTCATCCGGGAAGCCGGACTCGAGTGTAAAGGTGTAGCCGGTAAAGATATCGCCGGCTTCATCTGCTCCCCAAAAAAGAAAGGCGCGGTCGCTCAAGCGCAGCAACAGGCGCATCAGTGAAGGGCGGTCCCTGACCTTGTCCACATTGATGTACCCATTCTTGTAATGCGGATAAACGCGGAAGCCGATGGTCTCTTTGGGGGTTACGCTGATAACGATCTCAAAACTCTCTGTGTTAACCAGCCCAGTCTTCAGCGTACCCACATAGTTGTACGGCTGCTTTTCACTTTGGGTGAACGAGACGTTCACGGCTGGTCCCGCTTTTTCCAGTAACTCAGCTAGCTGTTGTCTGGTTCGGTTGCGTACGCCCTCATCGTCCTGCTGGCTATAGACCGGGGTCATCGCACGGGCAGCCCGCGTGGGGACGCAAACGGCGGAAACACTGATCGTGGTGAGTACGAGTAAGACAATTGCAAAAATTCGCTTCATACAATCTTCCTTAGCTGAGGTTTTAAGATCGCAACAAATGTTTTCTAAGTGAAATCAAACGTGAAGTCAATCTTTAGGTACGGTGCCCAGAAGCTTCATGAAACGAAATAACGGATAGCTGACCAGCAATAATCCGAGAGCGTAGATGCTGTAGCGTGTGCGACCTGCAATGTCAGCTGCGATTGCCCCTACCAGAAATAGAACCGAGCCGATTAGCGCCAGGGCAGTGGTCCAGGGATAGCCCCAGGCGCGATATGGTCGCTCTTTTTCCGGCTCACGCCGGCGCAGTACAAAGACTGAAACAAAGGAGAGCGTATAATTTGCCACAAAGAAGAAGCTCAGCGCCGAAATGACTTTCTCAAATGTTTCCCCAAAAACAATAAACAGCACGGCCACTGTCACACTCATTACTAAAGCAACGGTAGGAGTACCGCCTTTGTTCACCGCGGCCGCTTGCTTCGCAAAAAGGTGATCCCGGCTTATCGCAAACAAGACTCGCGTGGACATCAGATGATAGGCATTGATTGCACTGAGCATTGAGATGATGGTCAAAGATCGAAAGACGGTGTCGCCGTGCCGGCCGAAGATCACCTGAGCGGCTGCGCCGGCGGCGAAGTCACGCCCGGCTATGCCGGAAATCGGCAGAACGTAGAGCAGCGCCAGATTGACGAGAAGGTAGATAATGATAATCAACAGCACGCCGCTAATCATTGAACGCGGAATGTCGCGGCCTGGATTCGTAACTTCTTCAGAAAAATACACCACCCCGTTCCAGCCGTCGTATGTGTAGATCACAGATTGCAACGCCAGGACCGTAGCGGCAAGTAAGGCAAAACCTGCGGGCACCGGTTGCGCTGCCGAAGTAGTAAACGAACCCTGTCCGCCAAATATAAATGCGGCAGCAATGAGGGTCAGGAATGCAAAAGCCTTCAGCAAGCTGGTGGAGTTTTGAACTGTGCTGCCCCAAACGATTCCGCGCCACTGGAGGGCAGCAAAGACGATGGCTATCGTAGTTGCGATGACTACAGCCCTTCCCTGTAACGATGGAAAGAGCTCCCCGGAAAACTCGCCAATCACGAGTGACACGGCAGCGGCCGAGCCACACGTCGATAGCCAATCGCTCCAACCAACTATGAAGCCCGCGTATTCGCCCAGCGCGTAACGCGCGAAGACATATTGACCGCCGGAGCGTGGAATCATTGCGCCTAACTCGGCCAGCGAGATCGCGCCGAGCAATGCGTAGATGCCGCCAAGGATCCAAACACCAAGAAAGAGCCAGGGATGCGGTAACTGTAAGGCGATGGTGCCCGGCGCGCGAAAAATTCCGGCGCCGATAGTGTTGCCGATGATTACGGCGAGTCCAAAACCGACGCCAAGCACGCGCAGAAGGCGTCCGCGACTCTCACGCGAGGCAGGGTTTGCGACGTCGGCCAAAGTTGACTAATACTCTCCTTTGCAACTTATCGGTCTCGAAAATTTCGGCTATAGTACGATTTACTAGAAATCTTTCCAGCCAATTCTTAACTAAAAAGGAGTTTTCCGATGAGCAACTCGATTCGGTTTTCGGTTGTTATTGTCTTTAGCGTTGCCATTCTTGCCGGGGGCGTGCTGGCACAAAACAGCGTACTCGTTCCGGCTGACAACCTGGTGACGGAAGGCATCAAGCCGATTCCAGCATCCCTGGTTGACGATGTCCGGCGTTATACCGAATTCCGTTCCGCCGCGCTCTCAAGCTGGCATCCAACGCGGCGGGAAATGCTCATCAGTACGCGATTTGGTGATACGAATCAGATCCACCTCGTCAAATTTCCTGGCGGCGATCGCCGGCAAATAACTTTCTTTCCGGAACGAGCCGGCGGCGCCTCTTACCAGCCAACCACTGGCGACTATTTCATATTCAATAGAGACGTAGGCGGAAACGAATTCTTCCAACTTTATCGCTTCGATTTGAAAGATGGCGCCATAACTCTACTCACGGATGGAAAATCACGTAATACCGGCGGCACCTGGTCACACGCGGGCGATCGTCTTATCTACAGTTCCACGCGGCGCAATGGCCGCGATACTGACCAGTACATCATTAATCCTGCTGATCCGAAGACGGATCGAATGTTGTTGCAGGTTGATAGCGGAGGCTGGGGAGTCGGGGATTGGTCACCTGATGACAAAAAGGCGCTGCTTTCTGAATTTGTTTCCGCGAATGAAAGTTATTTATGGATCGTCGATGTTGCCACCGGGGAGAAGACTTTATTTACACCCAAAGGCGGGGCGACGAAAATTTCGTATGGCGGCGCAGCGTTCAGCAAAGACGGCCGCGGAATCTATGCAACGACCGACAGGGATTCTGAGTTTCAACGGCTCGCTTACATCGACTTACAAACAAAGCAACATACTTATTTGACGGACCAAATCAAGTGGGACGTTGACGACTTTGCTTTATCCGAAGACGGACGCACCATTGCCTTTGTAACCAACGAAGATGGCGTCGCCCGTCTGCACTTGCTTGATACGAAGACCCGCAAAGAAAGACCTGTACCAGGCCTACCTGTTGGCGTAATCGGCGGTCTCGAGTGGCAAAAGAATTCGCGTGATCTGGGCTTTACTATGAACTCCGCGCGTTCGCCGGCGGACGTTTATTCGCTCGACACACGCACCGGCAAGCTTGAACGCTGGACCGAAAGCGAAACGGGCGGACTGAACACTTCGCAGTTTTCCGAAGCTGAATTGGTGCGCTGGAAGAGTTTCGATGACCGGATGATCTCAGGGTTTCTGTATATGCCGCCGGCTCGGTTTACTGGTCCGCGACCGGTGATAATAAACATTCACGGCGGACCAGAGGGACAATCGCAACCGTCTTTCCTGGGCAGAACCAATTACTATTTGAATGAGCTGGGTGTGGCGTTTATTTATCCGAACGTGCGCGGCTCGTCTGGATACGGCAAAACTTTCCTCAAGCTGGATAACGGATTTTTGCGCGAGGATAGTTACAAAGACATCGGCGCGCTTCTCGACTGGATCAAGACGCAGCCACGTCTGGACGCTAGTCGGGTTGCGGTTGTGGGCGGCAGCTATGGCGGCCACATGGCGTTTGCCGTGGCAACGCGTTACAACGATCGCATTCGAGCCACGCAGCCTGTAGTCGGTATTTCTAATCTGGTGTCATTTCTTGAACGCACGGAGTCGTATCGTCGCGATCTGCGCAGAGCTGAATATGGCGACGAGCGCGATCCTAAGATGCGCGAGTTTATGCTGCGCACTGCACCATTAAACAATGCGAGAAACATTACCAAACCGATCTTCATCGTCGCCGGCGGAAACGACCCACGGGTGCCGCTGAATGAGGCCGAGCAGATGGTCAAAACTGTTCGGCAGAACGGCGGCCCCGTTTGGTACTTAATGGCAAAGGACGAAG
Organism: Acidobacteriota bacterium; assembly: GCA_046726155.1. Lineage (GTDB taxonomy): Bacteria > Acidobacteriota > Blastocatellia > Pyrinomonadales > Pyrinomonadaceae > PSRF01. Next base: position 28,340 of record JBKOZZ010000055.1, on the reverse strand, counting down.
GTCACGGTTTCGTTAAGAAGAAGAACCAGGACTTTCAGTTCTACGCGACGGTGATGTTTTTGCGTGAGTATCTGCTGAAATGAAGTGTGGAAGCTCAGCTAGCGGTCGACTCGGCCCGTAGCATGATAACGGCCAGAGCTCAGTTGGGCGTGAGCCGGACTGGAAATTGAGCGTAGCCGAGATGCCCACGTCCGACAAACGAGTTTCCTTCCTGGCTTTCGATTGTGATTGCAAGCCAGCCGGAAAGAATCAGCGTTCGTTGGTCTGGAGAATAATCCCAAGTCCCATTTTCATCGCCGGACTCGAAGGTCTTGTTTCCGTAAAGCACGAGTTCGCTATGAACTCGCTCTCCATTAGCTTCAAAGGTAACTATCCAGCGACCGACGGGATTGAAGTTCACTGTGTCAGCATTGAGGGTTACTGAGGGTTCAGTGGCAACTGAGGGTTCAGTAGACGGAGCTTGTGAGTACTCGGGCTTCGTAGAAGTTTGGACAGTGCCCTGATTATTCTGACTCGAAGCAGCAAGAATGCCCAGCAAGAACAAAATAAAGACAAATGTGCCTACTGCTAATATGCCAATGACAGCAAATACGAGGCAGTTACTTCGTCCTGACTTTGGCGGAGTTGGTGGAATGGCCACCGGCCTCGGTTCACCGCATACGTCCTCCAAAACCTCAATAAGACGCTGGACGTCATGATCGAAATCCGTGTCCGTTACATCGAGGGCATTGCGGGTAGATAGCGCGGCTAGATCAGGCGGGAGTAATTCACGGGACGGCATCTCCGCGCCGCGCACCAACACCGGAATGACCGTGATGTTTCTATTGAGAGCAGTGGCGATCTCATGGCGTACGTAGTCATCAGCAAGATCCAGCCGCCGCCGGTTCGAAGCATCTGTCACAGTCGCCCAATGTCTGCCGATGATGGCAATCAAGACGTGACAAGTTCCTACTGTCTCTTGAATCACTCGCGAAAAATCCGCGCCCGGACTAATACCAGTAACGTCCATGAAGATGCGTCTGGGAAAGCGTGAGTTAAGCCGATCATAAAGCCGCCCGGCGTAGCCCTCCGCGTCATCGCGCCGGTAACAAATGAATATGTTTTTGGCTGACATGAGAATGCTCCTGTTGAGGTTTTACGCCAGGGCTGGATGACTTTTTCTTAAAACTTAGCTAAAACCTAGTAGGAACGAATTAGCCGTTACAGCGACCTGAGATCGAGGAACTGGTCGAGAGAGTAGTGGATCCCACCAGGGGAAGCAAGATTTTTGAACGTGTCCGGGGAGCGGCTTATTTGGCTAGGATTATTATCCCAAACCCGCTTTTAGGTCTCCATAAAGCAAACGGTGAAACAAATGCTCACCGGCTTCCCGGCGCACCGAAAGACGCCCCGCATTGTAGGCGCTAGACGTCAATCCGCGCTGCACCGACTTGCAGATGGCGACATCTTCATCCTGGATGCGTTGCCCCACTTCAATGCTCCTGCGGTTGCGCTCGCGCGCGGCGAGCGAGATGTCGGGAAAGTAAAAATCAAAAATCACTTCGGTCTTGTCAACGCCGCGGGGGATTACCAGATTCGTGTCCATCGCACCCTGGTACCAATTGATCATCAAGTTTGGATAGATCCAATAGTAAAGGGCACGATCGCCTTTACGCACAGCGCCGGTTTGTTCTTCCGCCCCTTCGATCACTATTGGACTCCACTGTAAACAGGAGCGCTTCCCATTTTCGATTACGTAGTTGCTGTAGTCGAGCACGCTATCGAGTCCCTTATGCAGGTGAGGCACGTGGTAACCGCCGTCGAGATAGTTGTCGACGAAGACTTTCCAATTGCAGTCAAAGGCGAAGTGGCGGCGCTCCATCCAATGAAGATTGGCTAACTCCAGCGGGCGAGTCTGCTCAATCAGGTCGGCGCCAAGAAAACTCTCCAGAGTTTCGTCACCACCGATGCGCACAAACACCCATTGCTCCCAAACATCCAACTCGACTGGAACCAGAGCATTTGTCGAGCGATCGAAATCACACACGCCGGCGAAGTCGGGCGTGCCCTTCAGTTCGCCGGCAAGGGAGTAGGTCCAACCGTGATATGGACAGCGAAGTTGGCTGGCCACGCCGGCGGGCTCAGTCATTACGGTTGCGGCGTGGTGGCGGCAAACGTTGAAGAAGCCGCGCAGCATATCATCCGTGCCACGCACCACGACGATGGGTTCTCCCGCAATCTCGCCGGTGACGTACTGACCGGGTTTGACTACTTGATCAAGCCGGCAAACCATCTGCCAGGAGCGCGCGAAGACAGTTTGCCTTTCCAGATCATAAAGGCGTTCATCGGTGTACCATGGCGCGGGAATCGTCAAGGCTTGCGCCAGAGACGCGCTGGCGTCGTAGCTATCGATGATTTCAGTCAGTGAAGCCTTCATGTTTGACAAAACGACTCAAGCATCTCAATCGCTCAGGTTGGAAACTTGTGCTTGCGCCCGCTCTTTCACAGGCCGATGACTTCAGCTTCTGATAAGAGACAGGCCATTTCAAAAAAAGCAGCGGGGGCAAGCCGCCCTTCCCTACCTGAGAGATTTCGTTGCGCGAAGGGAACTTCAATATTGAGCAATTGAACCAAAGCGAAGGTCTGTTCTAGACCACCGGCGTTGCTGTCTTTCTCTTGGGATTGAAGAAAGGTGTCGTCACCACCGTGGCCCGCACGCGATGACGTTTCGCTTCCACAGTCACTTCAAACTTGAGCTGAGTACCAGGACGTGTGTACTGGCGTTTGATAGTTGCCAGGGCAATCATCTTCTTCAAAGTCGGTGACCAGGTGCTCGAGGTTGCTTTGCCGACTTGGGCGCCTTCTTTAAACACAGGCACAGAAACCCTGGAAGCAATTGGAGAGACTGCGGGCGGCAAGCCCACGTCTTCATAAAGCCGTTCAACTTCCGGCCAATCGATTTCGAGACCGACGATTTCTCGTGGGCTACCCAGCTTCCGCTCCCTCATCAATGCTGCCTGGCCGATGAAGCGGTTCTTGTTCGCGTGTACCAGCCGTCCGAGTCCCATCTCGAAGGGCGAGTACTTTTGTTCCTCAATCAATGCCTTCTTGCTGCTGTTGAAATCGACGTCAATTAACAGCAAGCCTGCTTCGATGCGGGCAACATCGAGCGCGAGCATGCCCGCAGGATGGATATCGAAAGGTCGCCCTGTCTCCATCAAAACGTCCCACACCTTTACAGCCTGGTCCGTTGCCATCCAGATTTCATAACCGAGATCACCGGTATAACCGGTGCGCGAGATCTCAACCGGAACATCTGCAATGGTTCCCTTTGTAACGCGAAAGTATTTGAGGTTCTCGATGTCTGCATCTTTGACTAAACTCTTCAGCATTCGACCAGACGTCGGCCCCTGTAGTGCAAGGGCCGCAACGCTCTCGGAAATATCTTCGACCTGCACCTCCATACCGGTGGCGTTTTGAGTGAACCAGCGCAGGCTCGGATCGGCCGCAGTCCAGCGATAAGTGTTTTCTTCAAGATGCGAAACCGTGCCATCGTCGATCACTTTACCGTGTTCGTCGCACCAGGGTGTGTAGATAACCTGCCCGACCGTAACCTTGCGCATGTCGCGCGTGATGATGCGATCGACCAGGCGCGTCGCGTCTTTACCCCAAACCCGGTACTTAAACAGCGGCGAGATGTCGATCAGCGCCGCCGCATTACGAATCGCGTTGTACTCATGCTCATGATGAGGCTCATAAGAACTGACCGCGTAGTAGCCGGACCACTCGCGATAATTCAAACTCTCGCACAGTTGAAATGTTCTTTCGTGAAACGCGGTTCCGACAGGCATAAGATTAGTTGAGGTGTTAGAGCCGGGAGAGACTGATCAGTTTGTGGTCAATTCGGATACGGTTTGATCCTCGTAATTTTGAGGGATGACCAGGCGCTCGCCGTCTTACTAACATCAAGATTCTGCGTACTCATTCCTTCCACTTGCCTCTCTCATACTCTTCGTGAGTCAACACGGCGCGAATGTAGGTAGCGGCAGTTTGATGTCCGATAAGCTTTAGCTTGTCGTGGCGGTCGACAAACTAAAAGTTTATCGGACACTTTCAACGAAACTGGCCCATTGCCCACGTGTAGATCCGCTTTCGATTATAGTGGATCGCGGCGATGACGCGCACCTTGTTTCCACCGGACATTGAAGACTTTGAACTTTGTGAATGCCGCATATCTTGCACGTGCCCCGACAAAATATCTGGCCAGTCTCGTTTTGATAAACGCGAACCGTCGGGCGTACAATAACAAAAATAACGGAGGCGAAATGAGCACATCAGGAGAAGAGCTTCTAAAATCATTCGATCTCTTGCCGGAAACAGTCAAGCACGAAGTTGCATCCGAAATCCTTCGGCGTACGTTTGCTTTAAAGCCTCAGCTGGACGAATCGGAACTAGCCGCTCTTTATGCTGAGGCGGCCGAAGAGGATCGCACCTTAGCGGAAGAAGGCATTGAAGATTACGAAAGCGGCCTATTAGTTGAGGACGCTGAATGACAATGCAGCGCGGCGAGATTTGGCTTGCGGAGCTCAACCCTACCCGCGGCTCCGAACAAGCTGGAACGCGTCCGGTCTTAATCTTTCAAAATAACTCGATTGGCCGATTTACCAACACTTTTCTTGCTATCCCATTCACGAGTAATCTGCGGCGCGGTTCGCTTCCAACCTGCGTCCTGCTTCATAAGGGCGAAGGCGGGACTGGCTAGTGATTCTGTAGCGCTTTGTCATCAGTTGAGGGTGCTTGATAAGTTACGTCTAATCCGCCGCTTGGGTTTGGTAAGCGAGTCGACGCTGGCTCAAGTAAATCGCTGCGTGCTCTTCACTATCGGTATCGTCTAGCAGGCCCGGTACAAGTCATTTTCCATTGTATGAACGGCAAATACGACGTCATCGTCATCGGTGGCGGACACAACGGACTGGTGAATGCCGCTTACCTTGCACGCGCGGGTAAACGTGTGCTGGTACTGGAGCGCCGTCACGTGCTCGGTGGCGCGGCTGTCACCGAAGAAGTGTTTCCCGGTTTCAAGTTTTCGGTCTGTTCCTACGTCGTATCGTTGCTGCGGCCGGAGATCATCCGCGAGCTTGATCTGCCTCGACATGGATTAGAGATTCTTCCGTTGGACGGCACGTTCACGCCAATGGCGAATGGCGATTACTTATGGCGGATGAATGATCACGCAAAAACGCGTCGCGAGATTGCGCGCCATTCGAAGCTCGACGCCGAGGCCTACGACGAGTATGGCAAAGCCATGCTTGAGATGGCCCACTTCGTGAAGCCGATCATGAGCATGACGCCACCGGATCCCACGTCGCTCAACCCCAAGGGGTTGAAGGATCTGCTTTTCCTCGGCCGGAGATTTCAGAAACTGCCGGAGGAAGACAAATATAACCAGGTGCAGTTGATGACGATGAGCGCGGTCGACTTTCTCGATCAGTGGTTCGAGACTGATGTGCTCAAGGCCACGATGTCTGCGTCTGGAATTATCGGTACTTTTCTGGGAGTACGTTCACCGGGCACGGCTTACGTCCTATTGCATCACTACATGGGAGAGATCGACGGCGCGTTTCGCTCGTGGGGATTGTCGCGCGGCGGCACCGGAGCGATTTCAAATGCGATCGCAGAGGCAGCGCGCGAAGCGGGAGCAAAGATTCGCACAGAAGCAGCGATTGAGAAGATTATCCTGAAGAACGGACAAGCGAAGGGAGTTGTACTTAAAAACGGCGATGAGATTTTTGCGGATGTGATTTCTTCTAGCGTCGATCCGCGATTGACGTTTATGAAGATGGTTGGTGAAGAACACCTGCCCGACGACTTTGCCGAGGATCTGAAGCGATACAAGTATCGGGGCTCTTCGGGGAAGGTCAATCTCGCGCTTGATGGATTGCCGAATCTCAAATCTCGGCCGGGTACAGGGACGCACCTGCGCGGTGCCATCTCCATCAGTCCCGCCGTCGAATATATGGAGCGAGCTTACGATGAAGCCAAGTATGGCCGCTTCTCACGGCGGCCCTACATCGACATTGTGATTCCCAGTTTGACGGACCCTTCCGTGGCGCCGCCAGGCAAGCATGTGATGTCGTGTTTTGTACAGTACGCGCCATACAACTTGAAAGAGGGGACTTGGGATGAGAAGCGCGAAGAGTTTGGCGATACAGTGATCGATACAATTGCTGAACACGCACCGAATATTAAAGATCTGATCCTTCATCGTCAGGTTTTGACGCCGTTGGATCTGGAACGTGACTTCGGTTTGTCTGAAGGAAATATTTTTCAGGGTGAGCTAACTTTGGAACAACTCTTCTTTCTGCGTCCGGCTCCGGGTTGGGCACAATACCGTACGCCAATTCGCAATCTGTACATGTGCGGCTCGGCGACGCATCCAGGCGGCGGCATCATGGGCGCGCCGGGGCGCAACGCGGCCATGCAGATGTTGAAAGATAAGAAATAAGAATTTAGCCGCTGATGAATGCAGGTAGACACGGATCAGAAGAAGAAAAAAGACGTTTTTTAGATCCTTTTCCAGGTGCTTTTCGGCCTTTTTTTGGTCTTTTTCGGATCCGCGTCTATCCGCATTCATCCGCGGCTAATTCTGCTTGAAGTTAACTAACAGGCGGCGATGCCAAGTTACGACATCATCATCATCGGTGGCGGCCATAATGGGCTGGTGGCGGCTTGCTACCTGGCAAAGGCCGGATTGAAAACGCTCGTGCTTGAAAGGCGCGAGATTGTCGGCGGCGCTGCCGTCACTGAAGAAATCCATCCAGGCTTTCGTTGCTCAACGCTGGCCCACTCTGCGGCTCCATTCTTCCCCCAAATTGCTAAAGACCTCAAACTTGCGCGTCATGGACTCGAGTTCAGCACGCCGGCAAGCCGCGTGCTCGCGCTCATCCCGGATGGCCGGTCGATCTGCATCTACAACGAAACTCGCCGGACCATTGGCGAAATAGAAAAGTTCTCAGCGAAGGACGCGAAGAGTTATCCGGAATTCGAGCGCAGTTTCTTGCGCATCGGCAAGATTTTGGCGCCGCTACTAACCACAACGCCGCCGGCTATTGATAAACCTGGTCTCGGCGAGGTATGGAACCTGGGCAAGCTGGGCCGATCGTTTCGCGGACTCGGCAAGAAGGATGCCTACCGGTTGCTGCGTTGGGGACCGATGGCTGTTGCCGACCTGGTGGCGGAATGGTTTGAAACTGAACTCTTGCGAGCGACCGTTGCCGCACGCGGAATCTTCGGCGCCTTTGCCGGACCCTGGTCAGCAGGGACCAGCACAGGCCTTCTTTGGCAGGCAGCGATGGCTGACCATAGCATCAGTCCCGCTGCATTTGTTCGAGGCGGCATGGGCGCGCTCACTGAGGCGCTTGCGAAAGCAGCACTCCAGGCTGGAGTTGAAGTAAGGAATGGGACGGATGTTGATAGGATCGAGGCGACTGAGGAAAAGGCCTCACGGGTTCTATTAAAAACTGGAGAGGAAATCCCGGCACGCGCGATTGTTTCCAATGCCGATCCGCGCACGACGTTTCTTAAATTGGTCGATCCCGTCGACCTGGATCCAAATTTCCTGTTGAAGGTTCGCAATTATCGAACGAAGGGAGTGTCAGCGAAAGTTAACCTGGCGCTTTCCAGCTTGCCGTCGTTCACGGGAGTCGCTGGAAGCGACGTCGAAGAAGCATCTCGCAAACTCTCCGGGAGGATTCACATCGGACCGGACATAGATTATCTGGAGCGCGCTTTCGACGCGGCGAAGTATGGCGACTACTCGCCCGCGCCCTACATGGATATCACGATACCTTCTTTAACCGATCCCGCTCTCGCACCAACCGGCGCTCATGTCATGTCGGTTTATGTGCAATATGCGCCTTACGCGTTAAAGAATGGCGATTGGAATTCGCGGCGTGAAGAGTTTGCCGATACTGTCACCAACAGGTTGTCAGACTACGCGCCAAACCTGGAGGAGTTGATTGTGGCCCGTCAGGTCATCACGCCACTCGATTTGGAGGAGACCTACGGATTGAGCGGAGGCAATATTCATCACGGCGAACAATCGCTTGATCAGTTTTTCACCTTCCGTCCGATCATTGGCTGGGCGCAATATCGCACTCCAATCAAGGGGCTCTATCTGTGTGGCGCCGGCACACATCCAGGTGGCGGCGTTACCGGCGGGCCAGGTGCAAATGCGGCGCGGGAAATTATTAGGGACTTTAAGAGAAGTCGGATTTAGCTCCGTAGGAGCAAGATGTTTATAGCTGCAACGAACAGTCAAACCGCCAAGCTCCCAAGGAGCGAAATGTTTCGCCGGCATGAGACAACATTTCGCTCCTGCGGAGCTTTAGTTTAATGTCAACGCGCAGGCTATAAACATTTCGTCCCTAACGGGACTGAAGAACTTACACCGATGATGAAAAACACCAAGCCATCCCGCAGTTTTGCCAGCGATAACAACGCCGGCGTTCATCCCGAGATTTTGGAGGCGATAGCTGCCGCCAACGATGGCCACGTCGTTGCCTATGGTGATGACCCGTACACAGCGCGTGCAATCGAGTTGTTTCGTAGCCATCTTGGGAAAGACGCGCAAGTCTATTTTGTCTTCGGCGGCACCGGCGCAAATGTCTTAGGTTTGAAAGCCGCTACCGCATCGCATCATGCAATCATCTGTGCCGAGACGGCGCACATCAACGTAGACGAATGTGGTGCGCCGGAAAAGTTCACCGGCTGCAAACTTCTTTCCGTGAGCACGCCGGACGGGAAGATAAGGGTTGAGCAAATAAAGCCGTTACTTCATGAAGTTGGTTTTGAACATCACGTACAGCCCCGAGTAATTTCAGTTTCGCAGGCTACGGAAATGGGCACAGTCTACACGCCGCGCGAATTAAAAACCCTTTCCAGCTTCGCGCATGACCACGGCATGCTGCTGCACGTCGATGGGGCGCGCATAGCAAACGCCGCCGCCAGTCTCAACGTCAAACTCAAAGAGATTACCAGCGATGCGGGCGTAGATATTCTTTCTTTCGGCGGCGCCAAGAACGGAATGATGTATGGCGAGGCGGTAGTGTTCTTCGACAGCAGTTTGGCCAGGGATTTTAAATACACGCGTAAACAGGGCACGCACCTGCCCTCGAAGATGCGCTTCATCTCGGTCCAGTTTCAAGCGCTGCTGACGGATGATCTCTGGCGCAAAAATGCGCAGCACGCGAATCGCATGGCCCAGCTTTTGGCACAGGAACTTGCCGGGATTCCCCAGATAACAATCACACAGAAGGTCGAAGCGAACGGTGTGTTTGCGCTAGTGCCGAAGCAGCATGTTCCGTCGTTACAGAAGAAATATTTTTTCTACGTCTGGAATGAGGAGACTTCGGAAGTGAGACTGATGACTTCGTTTGACACTACCGAAAAAGACATCAAGGATTTCACTGCCTTGTTGAAGAAGATCATCAAATAGGCCCGATGTTCACACGGAGGGCACTGATGCAGTTTAGAGTTCAAGTTTTAGCTTGCATACTGCATCAGCACCACACGGAGGCAACATTTGCTTACTCCTTCGCGTCTGAGCCATACTTACCTCTCAGAGGTCCCTCCCAAAATTAGTTCCGGCAGACGCATTAGGAGTTTGTAATGAGAATAATTGTATTTGCGACATGGGGGCTGTCCTTTTTAACGCTGACGACCGGCAACAGCTTTGCTCAGGCCCAGCAAAGTAGCGCATCGCAATCACCTACGACCCAGAATGGCGTGGTCGGGGTGGTTACTTCCGTGGACAAAGCCACTAACCAGGTGACGATAAAGACTGATACTGGCGCAAGCATAACGATTGCTACTGATGACAAGTCAGCAGTGCTGCGTTTGCCTCCCGGCGAAACTTCGGCCCAAAAAGCAGTGAAGATCACGCTGGGAGACATTACCGCAGGAGATCGAATGTTTGCGCGCGGCACGACTTCCGCAGATGGAAAATCGGTCAATGCGCGGCAGGTCGTAGTAACCAGCGGGGCAGCTTCACCGGGAGTGGCACAAGATCCGCAGCGCCAACGCCAAGACTTCCGGCAGCGAGGCTTGGTCGGTCGAATCACGGCGCTCGATCCCACTAAGAAAGAGATCTCACTACAATCTCGTTCGCGAGAAAATACCGGGCCGATTGCGGTTGTCGCATCCGATGCCACCCGCTTCTTTCGCTATGCGCCGGATTCATTTAATCTCAAGGATGCCAACCGAAGTTCTTTTGCCGACTTAAAGGTTGGGGATCAACTGAGAGCTGTCGGCAACAGAAGTGAAGACGGCACGCGATTCACCGCCGATGAAATCATAGCGGGTTCCATGACCAGAAACGCCGGACAAGTAGTCGCCGTGAGCCCGAGCACTAACGAGTTAACGATCAAAAATGCCCAGGGAAAAACAATTACGGTGGCGATAGGTCCGCGCTCGTTACTCCGACGCGTGACTCCGGAGGCTGCGGCTGCGCTGGAAGCAAGCAGGCCACCACGTCAGGCTTCAGGCGCCGGACGCAGTGGACCAGGCGGAGAAGGTAGACCCGAGGGCCGGCAGAGTGAACGGCGTGATCGCAGCGCCGGCCAGGATGGTGAACAGAGACGGCCCCGCGCCGGCCGGGGCTTCCAGGAGATGCTCGAGAGCTTACCGGCCATTAGCGTTAACGATTTAAAGAAGGGCGACACGGTTTTTGTGTCCGGCTCGGAGGGTGCTAACCCTTCGCACATGACTGCGGTCATGCTGGTCACAGGCGATCCGGCATTCATGAATCGCTTCCTGCAGACTGGCCCAAATGGTGGGCCACAGAGTCCGGGCCTTCCCGGGGACGTGATGGGTGGCGGTGTTGGGACGCCCGAGCGGCCGACAAATCCTTAAGTTGCTCGTGAGCTGCTAATGGAGTTTTACAACCAGCCCCCGACTAACGTTTTCCAACTTTCCTGGGAAACGATTTCCCCTGAACAATTTAAGTGAGCACTAAAGAGTCGCCCCTGAGGCGACTCCGGAATGAAGAATTGCTTCTTGAGAGAGTCAGGCCGATGAGAGCGATGGGATCGAGTTTGTTTTCAAAAGCGTGCCCGAAGCCGCTGATAGTAGCAGTGTTGTTCTTATGCGCGGTTACGGTTGCTGCACAACAGTCGTCGGGAACACTTCGCGGACAAGTGGTGGATGAGTTGGGCGGGTTGATTATTGATGCCACCGTAACCGTGAGTGATCAGAATGGTGTCGACAAGACGGCAACCACTGATGCGCAGGGCAACTATGCCTTTCCTTCTTTGCCACCCGGACGATACAGCGTGCGTGCGACTGCGCCAGGCTTCGCCGTTTACGAAAACGCCGATTTGGAGGTCACAGCTGGACGAACTATTCCACTTAACATCACGCTGAGCGTGGCCATCGAACAGACGGAGGTCACTGTAACCGCGGAAGCTCCCATCAGTACGGAGCCGGAAAACAACGCCGGCGCTTTGGTGTTGCGGGGCACCGATCTCGAGGTGTTGCCTGACGACCCGGCCGATCTCGCAGATGCTTTGCAAGCGCTGGCTGGCCCATCGGCTGGACTTGGAGGAGGCGACACCTACATCGACGGATTCAGTGGTGGTCGCCTGCCACCAAAAGAATCTATTCGCGAAATTCGTATCAACCGCAATCCGTTTTCGGCTGAATACGATCGGCTCGGCTATGGCCGCATTGAGATTTTTACTAAGCCCGGGACTGACCACCTGCGCGGGGAGGCGTCGTTCAACTTCGGCGATGAAAGCCTCAATTCACGCAATCCCTTTGCACCAGCGCGCGCAAAGTTTCAAACACGAAGATATAGCGGTAACCTGAGCGGCCCCATTAGCGCCAAACGCGCGTCGTTTTTCATCGATTTCGAACGTCGTGAGGTTGATGACAACGAAACCATCAAAGCGATTATTCTCGATCCCGCTTTCAACATTACACCGTTCAGTCAGGTCGTGCTGTCGCCCTCTCGCCGCACGACCCTCAGTCCGCGGCTCGATTATCAGTTAAATAGCAATAACACTTTGATCGGCCGCTACACCTACACGCGCTACATCACGGAGAACTCGGGAGTTGGTGATTTCAATCTCATGTCGCGCGCTTTTGACACTGCGAGTCAGGAACAGACCGTGCAACTCACCGAGACTGCCCTCATTAGTCAGAAGATCATTAATGAGACGCGCTTTCAGTACATACGACATCGTAGTGAACAGAAAAGCCAGAACGCCTCAGTCATTACGCGCGTATCTGAAGCTTTCATTGGGGGTGGCGCGCAGGTTGGTTTTTCCTTCAATAACGAGGATCGATGGGAGTTACAAAACTTCACCTCGTGGAGCGTGGGCCACCATTCACTCAAGGCGGGATTACGCATTCGCGGAGTGAATATTACCGACGTGTCGCCGCAAAACTTTTTCGGCACGTTTACGTTTGGCGGCGGACTGGCTCCGCAACTTGACGCCAATAACCATATTGTCACCGATCCAATTACGGGTAATCCGGTTCTGATCTCAATCACCAGTATCGAGCGATATCGGCGCACCTTGCTCCTGGGAAGTCTGGGGTTCAGTCCGGCCGCGATCCGACTGAGCGGCGGCGGGGCGACTCAGTTTTCCATTAGTGGCGGAAATCCTGAGGCGAACGTGTCGCAAGTGGATTTTGGCCCATTCATCCAGGACGATTGGCGGGTGCGGCCAAACTTCACGTTGAGTTGGGGACTGCGATACGAAACGCAAACGAACATTCACGACCCGACAGATTTTGCGCCTCGCATTGCTTTCGCCTGGTCGCCGGGGAGCTCGGCGCCGGGGCGGCAGCAGAAAATGGTGATCCGAGGCGGCTTTGGCATTTTCTACGATCGTTTTCGAGAAAATCTAACGCTGCAAGCGAACCGCTTTAACGGATTGAATCAGCAAAATTTTGTAGTGACGGCGAGCCAGCCAAACGGTCCGGCTATTCTTGATCGTTATCCAGTTGCGCCTTCCACCGCTGAGCTCACGGCGTTTAATGTACCGCAAACGGTTCGCCGCGTAGCTGCCGACTTGAGATCTCCCTACACGATGGAGACCGCCATCAGCGTCGAGCGGCAATTGCCTTACAACGTCACGCTTTCCGTGAGTTACATTGGAGCGCGAACTCTTCACGTGCTGAGATCGCGAAACATCAATGCGCCCTTGCCGGGCAGCGGCGTGCGTCCCTTTGGAAACGTTGGCAACATTTTCCAATACGAATCGACGGGCCGTTTTAATCAAAACCAGTTGATCGTTAACTTCAACAATCGTCTCAGCCGCGCGTTTTCTCTGTTTGGCAATTACGTTTTGAATTTTGCCAATGGTGATACTGACGGCGCCAATACTTTTCCCGCCAATCAGTATGATCTCAGCGCAGAATATGGCCGCTCAGCGATCGACGTGCGCCATCGCCTCTCGCTTGGCGGCGTGTTCAATGCTTTACCTTGGAAGCTCAGGCTTAGCCCCATTCTGATTGCAAATTCTGGCCGGCCTTTTAATATCACCACGGGCCGCGACAGTAACGGCGACGCCTTGTTTACAGAACGTCCGGCGCTGGCGTCAGATCTTTCGCGGCCTGGTGTGCGCCTCACGCGGTTTGGAGTGTTTGATACCAATCCGGCGGCCGGCCAGAACATCATTCGTCGCAACTTCGCCACCGGTCCAGGATTCTTCACAGTAAACCTTCGCGTTGGCCGTTCGTTTGGTTTTGGTCCCGAGATCACAACTACTCCACGAGGCGGTCGAGGTGGAGGCGGCGGACGAGGCGGCGGACGCGGGGGCGGAGGTGGTGGCCGTGGAAGCGGTAGCCGCGCAGGCGGTGACAGAGGTGGTGGCGCCTTCGGCGGAGGTGGAGAGGCTGGGGATGGCGCGGGTAAGCGTTATAACCTGGGGTTGTCGATTAGCGTGCAAAACCTGCTCAACCACACGAACCTGGGAACACCCATCGGCAATTTGAGTTCCCCATTATTTGGTCAGTCAAACACGACCTCTGGCGGATTCGGCGCGGGTGGCACGAATCCATCGGCCGGAAACCGGAGAATTGAGCTTCAAGCGAGATTCACCTTCTGAGTTAACAGCAGAAGACAACTTGCGAGAGCGCTTCATCTTCGACTTGAGTTAACACAACAGGCAAATTGAAGTTTTGAGCTCAGGTCAGTGCAGCAGGAATTTCAACAAGCCGCGTGCTGACGCGATTCCTGTGAGTCGGTGATCGTCCCGGTCGCCGATTCCCGAAGTCGCTGAGTGGTGCATGTCTACAGCAAGCTGTTCCTGACGCAGTCGTTCCCGCTGTTCAGCAATCTCGATCTTTTCTTTTGCCCGTGACGCATTCAGACCGCCACCGTGTATGAATTCAACAATGCGGCTCAACTCGTCGCGATCAAACCAGGTTCCGTGTTTCTTGCAAACATCTACAATCACGCCTGAGCAGCGAGCGAAATTCATTCGATTCATTAACTGCGAACACTCCGGGCAGGGCACATAATTCACCTTGCTGGTTTCATGCGCGGCGCTGGTGGGTGCGTGTGAAGCAACGCCAAGCACGGCCGACTGCTGTTCACGATCCGCGCAGATCTTTTCAAATGAGGGCACGTCGAGCCACAGACCCAGGCATCGTTCACACTCGAGGACCATGGTTGCACCGATCATCACCAGAAGCATCTCAGTTTGACAACGAGGACACTTGCGATCTTTCGAATCCTTGATCTCCGGGACTGCCGCAGCCGCGCCACAGCGCTGGCAGTGTTTGCTGCCAATGAACATCATTGCGAAGCAGGACGGGCAGGCAACAGTCGCCAGACGCGAACCGCAAAATTGGCAAAACGGGGCATCTGTAGAACTCGCGGCGCCACAATTTGGACAGTTTAGTGTTTCAGCCTGCATCCTCGTCATTCTACCAGCTAAGACAAGAAAAAACGTGAGGCATGCGCGCAATCTCGGGTGCTCAAACTTAATCAGAACAGCCACGCGCAGCGCGGCCTTGCCTGCGCTCGAATCGGCGGGCAAAATACGGAGCATCGGAAATTCATTGTGACTGTAGAACGTCTCAGTAAGTAGCATTATGTGCTGGGTCAAAATGGACTCGCCCGTGAACATCGAATGCGAACAAGTAATCAAACCTAACTCAGAATCAGGACAGGTAAAATGAGCGCACCAGTGCAGCAGGAAAACATCACACCAACTTCCGAACTTGACACGCTTTGCATTAACACAATCCGGACGCTTTCCCTTGATGCGGTACAGAAGGCCCAATCAGGTCATCCGGGTCTGCCGCTGGGGGCCGCGCCGATGGCCTATGTGCTATGGACGCGTTTCCTGCGACACAATCCCCAAAACCCAAAATGGGAGAATCGAGATCGCTTTCTCCTTTCTGCGGGACATGGTTCGATGCTGCTCTATTCGCTGCTGCATCTGACGGGCTACGACCTTCCACTTGATGAGCTCAAAAACTTTCGCCAGTGGGGCTCGAAGACCCCGGGACATCCCGAGTATGGGCTGACACCTGGCGTAGAGATTACGACCGGCCCATTGGGCCAGGGCTTCGCAAATGGAGTCGGCATGGCCATGGGCGGGGCTCATCTCGCAGCGAAATTCAATAAGGAAAGTTTTCCGCTGATCGATCATTACGTCTATGCAATTGTTTCAGATGGCGATTTGATGGAAGGCGTCGCATCGGAAACAGCTTCACTGGCCGGCCATTTACAACTCGGCAAACTGATCTATCTCTACGACGACAACAACGTGACGATAGAGGGCTTCACCAAGCTTGCCTTCAGCGAAAAAGTGCCCAGGCGTTTCGAGGCTTATGGCTGGCACACGCAGACGGTTGAAGACGGCAACGATCTCGACGCGATTGATGCTGCGATTCGCGAAGCGCAGTCGGTGGGCGCCAAGCCGTCGCTGATTTCAGTGAAAACGATAATTGGCTACGGCATGCCGACTGCTGGTACCCGCAAAGCCCACAGTGATCCGCCCGGGGAAGAAGCGGTCCGCGAAACTAAACGGCATCTCGGTTGGCCGGAAGACAAGCAGTTCTACATTCCCGAGGAGGCGCTAACGCATTTTCGCGAAGCCGTTGATCGCGGCGCCCGGCAGGAAGCGGAATGGAATGCCTTGGTGCAAAAATACGAGCAACAACATTCCGACCTGGGTCGCCAGTGGCGGTCTATGATGAAAGGGGACCTACCTGAGGATTGGGAAACTCATCTTCCTTCTTTCAAGGACGCGAAACCCATGGCCACGCGAGTTGCCAGCGGCGAAGTGATTAATGCGCTGGCGCCACACCTGCCGATGTTGATAGGCGGCTCGGCGGATCTCGGCGTCTCAAACAATACGGACATCAAAGGCGGTGGAGACTTTGAGGCCGGTTCATACGACGGCCGGATTTTTCACTTTGGAGTGCGCGAGCACGCCATGGGTTCGACTCTTACGGGAATCTCTTTGAATGGTGGGCTCATTCCATATGGCGGAACATTTATGACGTTTTCGGATTATATGCGCCCCGCGATCCGACTGGCCGCGCTTTCGGAAGTGCAGGTGATCTACGTCTTTACTCACGACTCAATCGGGCTCGGCGAAGATGGGCCAACGCATCAACCGATTGAACACCTGGCGGCGCTGCGGGCGATTCCGAAGCTCTTTGTTATTCGCCCTGCTGATCCGGCTGAAGTTAACGAGGCCTGGCGCCTGGCAATCTTGCGGCGGCATGCGCCCACTGCACTGGCGCTGACACGACAGAAACTACCTTTGATTGATCGAAACCGCTTTGCCGGCGCCGAAGGCGCGAGACGCGGCGGCTACATTCTGGCTGAAGCAGAATGGGACAGACGCTCCAGTACGTCACCGCAAGTTCCGCAACTGATCCTGCTCGCTACCGGCTCTGAAGTGTCACTTGCGCTCGAGGCGCGCGAGAAACTACAGGCTGAAGGTGTGGCGACGCGCGTAGTTTCCCTGCCTTGCTTAGAACTTTTCGAGGAGCAATCTGCTGATTATCGCAACGAGGTGTTGCCGTCTTCAGTGACTGCGCGCCTGGGGATTGAAGCTGGCGTTCGTCAGGGATGGGATCGCTACGTCGGACCGCAGGGTGATGTAATTTGCCTCGATCGCTTTGGCGGTTCCGCACCAGGTGATGTAGCGATGCGCGAGCTGGGCTTCAATATTGATAATGTTTTGAAGCACGCCAGGGCGCTACTATAATCAGCTATCAGGATAACGATATGAATGAATTAAAGAAACTTGAAGCCGATTTGTTAGCTCTTCCTGTCGACTCAAGGGCAACTTTGGCCCGGGCCTTAATCGAAAGTCTCGATGAAACGGTAGATGAAAATGCCGAAGCTTTGTGGATAGAAGAAATCCGCGCGCGCGATGAGCACCTGCAGAGCGGAAGAGCAACGGCAAGGCCTGTGGATCAGGTTCTGCGTGAAGTACGCGAGCGTTTGCGATGCATGAAATAATAGTTCATGAAAGCGCTCAAGAAGAACTAAACGCTGCTGCACTATTTTATGAATCGCGGCAACCGACCTCGGGTTAGGATTTTTGAAGGAACTGACGCTCGGCTTTCATCGCATCCGTGAGCATCCCTTTTCATACAGAATAGTTTTCGATACATACCGCCGCTATTTGATGGCTCGCTTTCCGTACAGTGTCATCTACCGGATTGAAGGCGAAAGAGTTTTGGTGTTTGCTGTGGCCCACTTGCACCGTCGACCAGGATACTGGCGAGATCGAGTATAAGTCTCCAGAGTTCATAGGAATGGCATGACGTCACATGCGAATTGCAATCGGTGCTGACCACGGCGGTTATCCGCTCAATGAAACGGTGATCAGGGAACTCAATGCCGCGGGACATGAGATTCTCGATTTCGGCACCCACGTGGGTTCTCGACCGGACGACTATCCCGATTATGCATTAAAGGTCGGTCAGGCTATTCAAGCGAATCAGGCCGACATCGGAATTCTCATCTGCGGCAGCGGCGTTGGCGCCGCAGTTGCTGCCAACAAGCTCACCGGAATCCGCGCCGCACTCTGCAGTGACACCTACTCCGCACATCAATCGCGCGAACATGACGACTGCAATGTGCTCTGTTTGGGGGCGCGCGTTACCGGCTCAGAACTAGCGCTGGATATTGTGCGAGCATTTGTCGCGGCACGCTTTACCGGTGAGGAGCGGCATCGCCGGCGGCTGGAAAAGGTGGCTTCGATGGAGAAGGAGAGGTAGCAGGGAGAAGACGGAGGAACTAAAGATTTTCCATTTGTCAGTCGCAGACTACTACGTTCCATAGCAGGACCGCTCTTCAGAAAATGGCAAATGAAAAATGACAAATGGAAAATGGAAAATCTTCTCTTTACCCTTTGTCTCTTGGTCCGGCTACAAACCGTAGCGCTCGCGGCATAACCCGAAACTGAACCGGTGTCACGCCCCGCACGTTCCCATCGGCTTCGATCGTCATGGCGTCTTCAGGACAAAAGGTCTCAATACTAACCTCCTTACCTTGAACGATCCTGACCTTCGGGTTCGCGATGTGTCCGCCCTTATGAATTCGTGCCAGCTCGCGCACCACATTCACGCGACTCAGCCCTGACGCAGTTACGACATCCAGCTTCCCATCATCAAATTTCGCTTGTGGCGAAAGCATCATGCCGCCTCCGGCGTAAAGCGCGTTGGCTACTGCCGCAAGGTTCATCCTGCCCTCCATGACCTCGCGATCGTCTATGGAGACTCGTACGCGGCGTTCCCGCCAACCGGCCAGGGCCGCAACAGCGGCCGCTGCAAACCGGGCTTCACCGGAGAATCTACCCATGAAGTTTCCGTGTGCGGCGACACGGGCAGCGGTTTCGCCGCCAATTCCCATGGTGGAGGCATTTAAGCAAATGAATGGCGTTTCATAACCATCGCAGCGACCGTAGAGAACATCGACAAGGCGCACATTATCCTCAGTGGGCACGCAACAGTGGGAAATAAGAATATCGATCCACTTTTCGAGTGGCTCTCGTTGGCCCATCTGGCTACGAGCGAAATCATCTCCCGTGCCGGCGGGGATTATCGCCAGTTGGGCCCTGGCGTTTATCGGTGATGGAAGATCGATAACGCGTTCGCTAAACTCGAAAAAGCCCTGGGCGGCTTCGCTCAACGTACCGTCGCCACCGACCACGGCGATGGTGGTAACTCCGCTACTTAGTGCCGCGCGAGTGCGAATAGTCGCATCGCCGGCCTCACTAGTTTCGTAGACGTTAAACTCAATGCCATCAGCTTCGAGTTGTTCGCGCACAACAGGCCAGATTTGCCTCGCTTTAGCGGCTGCATGGTTAATGATAATGAGAGGCCTAATCATGGAAGGTGAATGGTAAATGGTGAATGGGAAATGGTAAATGATGGTTTGGCGTTTACTAGGTACGTTTCAAGTTTTACCATCCCTCACATGAAAGCAGTCACAATTACCAGGCATGGCGGCCTTGAAGGGCTGGAGGTTCGCGAGGTGGAAACGCCGGCGAAGCCGGCAGCCGATCGAGTGCGCGTCCGCGTACGTGCCGCGGGGTTGAATCGCGCAGATGTCTTGCAGCGCGCCGGTCACTACCCGGCCCCTGCTGGTTATCCGCAGGATATTCCTGGATTGGAGTTTGCCGGTGAGGTTGACGAAGTTGGCGAGGAAGTGCGGCAGTGGCAACGGGGCCAAAGAGTTTTTGGAATTACGGCGGGCGGTGCCCAGGCCGAATATGTTGCTGTACCTGAAAATCATCTGGCCGAGGTTCCCGCAAACCTGGGATGGGCGGAAGCCGCCGCCGTACCTGAAGTTTTCATTACCGCTCACGACGCCTTATTCACGCGCGCAAAACTTTGTCCGGGTGAAACGATGTTGGTGCATGCGGCAGGCTCCGGAGTAGGCACCGCTGCCATTCAACTCGCACGCGTCACAGGCGCTAAGGCCTTTGGAACTTCTCGGACCGCTGAAAAACTCGAGCGGGCTCGGGAGTATGGATTGAGTGACGCTGTTGTTGTAGGTGCTGACCCGCAGACTGTTGTCGAGTCTGTTATGGCCTGGACCAGTGGCCGCGGCGTCGACGTGATCGTCGACCTGGTCGGGGCAAACTATCTTGCAGCCAACCTTAATGCGCTGGCAGCAAAAGGACGCCTGGTTCTGGTTGGAACAACTGCCGGCACGCAGGCAATGCTGGATTTCTCGATAGTAATGAGGAAACGACTGACAATTGTCGGGACTGTGCTGCGCGCTCGTTCAGCAGAAGAGAAAGCAGCGGCGACGAGGCTGTTTGCCAGGCAGGTAGTGCCACTATTGGCCGAAGGAACGATCAAACCGGTAATCGACCGAGTGTATAAAATGGAAGAGATTCGCGATGCTCATGCGCGCATGGAATCGAACGAGAGCTTTGGCAAGATAGTTCTGTTGATTGAGTGATCTTCAAACTGGCGCGCTGCATTGCAAACAAAAAGACCTGGCGCTGCCAGGTCCTTTTGTATTCCCCAGTTAGAAGATCGCTTCATGAGCGTGCGCGCGCGCGTCTGGCCGCCAAAGCAAGTTCGCGTGCCCGCGGCATGGCATCTACCGCCCGCGCTATTTGCGGGTCGCTTTCGTTGAAGACCTGCACTGCCGCCACTGATCCATAAGCCGCCGTCGCCAGATCGTAACGCAACTGTCGCTCGACATAGGGACGCATGCGATCCAACTGCTCCGGCGTTACCTTGAAAACCGGTTTGGCGGCAACGAACCGTTTGAATTCTTTGAAAAGGCCTTCAGTGATGGGAAAATCCGTTGCTTGAAGGTCATGGTCATATTCAATTGCGCGTTGGACTTTGTAGCTTTCAAAACCGGCCACGCGTCCAGTTGTGAGTTCGAGCGCGAAAGCAAAAATCGAATCAGTGAGCCGGTTCTCAGCGAGCGTGATCTTTCCCGGCTTGGCAATCTCGTCTGGAGTAATACCACCACCACCGTAGACGGCGCGGCCAGTGTCAGTATGACTTTCCGGGCCGACCGGAAGCGCGGGCGCCGATTCTTTGTTATTCGCTAATCCGCCGCGAGTGTAATAGTCGTAGAAGCCACCATTTGAATAGTCGCGCTGAATCAAACGTCCAGACGGCGTGAAATATTTGGCGATGGTCAGGAGCAACGCTGAATCGTATTCGAGTTGAATAGGAAGTTGGACAAGTCCCTTGCCGAAAGTGCTCTCCCCCACTATTAACGCGCGATCGTGATCCTGTAACGCGCCGGCGACAATTTCAGCCGCCGAGGCAGTGTCGCCGTTTACCAAAACAACCAAAGGAACGGGATCGGGAGAGTCATTTTGCGCGACAAACGGTTCCGTGCTGCCCCGGATCCTTCCTTTTTGGTTGACGATCAACTGCCCGCGCTGCAGAAACATGTTGGCAACCCGCACCGCCTGAATCAACAGGCCACCGCGATTTCCGCGCAGGTCAAGCACCAGCATGTTCATGCCCTTTGAGTGAAGATCCTGGAGCGCGGTTTGAAACTCTTCAGCGGTAGTAGTATTGAAGCCGCCAGTCATCGCCACATAACCTACTCCCGGCCGGATCATGTAGGCCTGCGGAATCGAAGGAAGCGATACCGCATCGCGAGTGATAGTGACAGTTTCAGTTTGTCCGGTAGCGGCGTGTTCGACAGAGACTTTAACAACCGTACCGAGCGGGCCCAGCAAAAACTTGCGTACCTCAGAATAGTTCTTGCCCTTCATTGACTGGCCGTCGACCGCAACAATCTTGTCGCCAAATCGCAAACCGGCGCGTGAAGCCGGCGCATCCTGGAAGGTGGCGCGAATGTAAGTGTTGGTTTGATCACCCTGATGCAGGTCACCAATGGTTGCGCCGATTCCAAAATATTCCGAACGTTGTTCTGTCTTGAAGGCGGCAAAGTCAGCCGCGTCAAGATAGGTTGAATGCGGATCGAGCACGTTCAGCATGCCGCTAATCGACGATTTGAAGATGGAGTTATAGTCCAGCTTTTTGCCGTCGATGTAATTGTCCTGGATGACCGACAGCGCTTCCGCGAGGTCACCCTTAACAACCGCACCACTGACGCGTGAGTTCACCATCGATCTCCCGCCGGCTGAAGTAGAAGATTCGGGGGGACTGTTGGGTTGGCGACGCGCGGACCCGGTCTGCTGCGAAGACACGATTCCAGAGAAAGAAAGCGCCAAAACAATTAACGCGGCCGCTCGGAAATAAAATCTCGTTCTCACAAAAAGCCTCCTAAAGTCCTGGTTCTCGACCCGCTAATTTCGACCTTTGCATGACCGCTCGGGCCAAAAGCGGGTTGCCCAGAATAGCACGAAGAGCCAAACCAACTGAACGCAAACCGTGGGTAGATACGAAAAAGGTCGTGGGGTTGTTTCTTCTGCAAGATTCTGAAAAATTGTCCTAAAAGCCGGAATCCAGCGAGACGTCAGGCGGACGCTCGAGCCGGGCGGCGCTAAAATTTGTTATGAAAATGGGACTAATTTCCGACGAAACAATTCGCCACCCAGTCTTCGCGTTTAGTGAGTTTAGTTTTAGAAAACGTTGCCCTCAGGGCGCCGAGGGACGAACATTTGGCATACCTTTTTTGGCGTTTTGATATGTATCTTGATTACACTAGGCCTGAAAACGATTTCCGCGACTGTCCGGCCAACGATTTCCCGGATTAAATCTCCGGGATTTCAAGGCACTGATCAGCATAATTGGTAAGAACAAAGTAAACAGTTATCTCCCGCAGGCGAGGCCGGTGCAGCCCCGCCTGGGGTTGCTCTAACTATACGAATCGGAGGATCTCCTGAATGGCGAACTCGCTTGACCGAAACGAACTCTTCTTATTTGCCAAAAATCACCGCGAAGAATACGAAGCGTTGCTGAAGCGTTTCGTGGAAACACCGACTGTGTCCTGCGATCCCGCGCATGCGGAAGACATTCGCGCCGGTCTTGATCTCACTGTGGAAACGCTGCGGAAGTTTGGCGGCAAAGTAGATGTTTACAAAGCTAACAAGGGCAATCCACTAGTGCATGCAGCTTTCGGTTCGAGCAAGAACGTACCGACGGTGACGGTCTACAACCATATCGATGTACAACCCGCGTCTAAAGAGACTGAGCCATGGGACACAGAGCCTTTCGTGATGACAAAGAAAGGCGATAGCTATCTTGGCCGCGGCACTACGGACGACAAGGGACCGGCGCTTGCGGCGCTCTTCGGCGCTCAAGCGACGATGGAAGCGGGCATCCCCATCAACATTCGTTTCCTCTGGGAATTTGAAGAAGAGATTGGCTCGCCAAATTTCGAAAGTATTATTTCAAAAGCAGCGTCAAATCTGCGGACGGATTCAGTAGTAGTTTCCGATACGGTCTGGGTGTCGAGAGAGAGGCCCGCAAGCTCCGCCGGCTTGCGAGGCTTGCTCGGTTTCCTGCTGACGCTGGAAACCGGTGAGGTCGATACACACTCGGGAGAAACAGGCGGAGCGTCTCGCAATCCCATCGCCGAACTAATGCGACTTGTTTGCGATCTCTATGACCCAAACACGGGGAGAATCAAGATCGAGGGTTTCTATGACGACGTCATTCCTCCTTCAAAACAGGAATTGAACGACTGGACCAACTGCGGTTTTAGCGTACGCGCATTTAAGAAGGCGCATCATCTGAAACTAATGCGCACCGAGGATCCACTCGAAGTAATGAAACGTATCTGGGGCATTCCTACCTTCGAGATTCATGGTGTCGTCGGTGGATATCAGGGTCCGGGAGTAAAGTCGATTGTGCCGCCGCGCGCCGAAGTTAAGGCCTCGTTTCGTTTGGTGCCCGTTCAGAATCCGGAGAAGATCAAGAAGCACTTAAAGGCGGCGGTAAGAGAACTAAACCCCGACGTAAAGCTGCATTTTGAATCGGCGGCGCCGGCATTTCGCACCGTGCTCGAAGGTCCCTTGCCGGAAGCTCTGAAGCGCGCAATCAAATTTGCGTTCAAACGCGACGCAGTATTTGTGCGCGACGGCGGTACGATTGGTGCGATGACGAGTATTGAGAAGGTTTTGAAATGCCCTGTGCTGTTCCTGGGTCTCTCGCTTCCCGAGCATGGCTACCACGCGCCCAATGAAAACTTCGACTGGCAACAGGCGTCAGGAGGAATGGTAGCTTTCGCAAAATACTTCGAGGAGATCGCCAAGCTGCCGCGCTAGCTGGGAGTTATCCGCGAAGATCCGCGGCTAAATTCAGCCTGAATCCACGGCTAAATCTCCTAACCAATCAAATCACACAGGCAAGCCGCTCTTCGTTCAACGCCACGAAGCCAAGTCGTTCGTAAAACCGGCGCGCGTCGGGATTCTCAAGGTGCACGCCTACATCAATTCGCGTCACGGCTTCTTTTCTCAGTTGCTCTTTCAGTTGTTCCAGCAGAGTGGTGCCGATACCGCCGCCGCGACGATCCGCTTTTACTGAAACATCATCGACTTTCGCGACCACCGCGCCCATCGAGGTAGAAATTGCGTAGCAGACAACGCAAATCCCACAAACGCCGTGGTCGTCATAGGCCATCCAAACAAACCCCAGTTCAGGTTGCTCGAGAAATAGATCCAGCGCATCATTGAGTCCCTGAAATCCTCTGTCGCCATAAGCCTTACTGCTGGCGAGGTAGTGTTCATCTTCCCTGAGAAACACTCTCAGCATTTCGAAAGCATCGGCAACGTCAGCGGCGGTCATCTTGCGGCACGTAATCAAGCGAAACTCCTTTTTGGGGGCCAGCGCACATTTGATCATGCTCGGAAGGCGGGATATGGTCAACCGTCGAAATGTTTCCTGGCCGCCCTCAAGCTTTCACCAGAATGATTAAGACTAGCGCGGTGCGAATGCGAAAGGCGCCCTCGAGTATTCGAAAGCGCCTTGCGCGATGCCACAAAAAGGCGGGGCGTAGGTCCGTCCACTGCGTCGGATTGTTATTTCGGCAGCAAGACCGAATCAACCACGTGAATTACTCCATTTGATTGGTACACGTTCGACGTCACGCGCGACGTGCCGCCTTTCTCGTCACGAAGAATGAGATCGCTGCCGCTCATCGAGGCTCTCAAAGTGTCGCCACTGACGGTCGTGAACTTCGCGCTTCCATGACCTTGTTGAATGCGTTTGGCAATTGCCTTCGAATCAAAGCTTCCGGCCAATACATGATAGGTGAGGATCTTCGTCAGCATTACTTTGTTTTCAGGCTTAACCAGAATATCAACTATACCCGCTGGCAACTTGTCAAACGCGGCGTTTGTTGGCGCAAACACTGTGAATGGGCCGTTGCTTTTCAGAGTCTCTTCCAATCCCGCGGCTTTCACCGCAGCCACAAGCGTCGTGTGATCGGCCGAGTTGACTGCGTTGTCGATGATATCGCGCGAACGAAGCATTGGCGCTCCGCCGACCATCGGATTCCCCGGATCCATACTATTCATCTGCATCTGCGCCGAAGCGCTTGCATTAGCGATTGCGATTGAAGCCACTGCGAACAGCAGCATAAGACATACTCTCTTCACGGTTTTTAACCTTCCTTTTTGGAGAACTTAATTTTTTCGAACTCGGGGAATATACGAAAGGCGCTGACCAATCAGATTGGGCGGACCAACTGCTTAAGGAGTGAAGATAGAGGAGTCAGCTAAACGAAACACATACTCGGCGATTAGCCACTGCGCAACCGGTTGGCCGTCTTTCACGGCCGGCTTAAACTCCATCTTGCAAGCTGCCCGAATCGCGTTTTCAGTGAGTCCCGCCCGCAACCCTTTCACCACTTTCACACGTGCTATTTTGCCATGGGCGGAAAGCAGAACCTTCAGCGTGACGAAACCCTGCACACCGTTGCGGCGTGCCTCCTTTGTGTATGAGGGCTTGGGCTGTGAGGTTACCACTGCGCGCGTATCTACGTCTTTCACCGAAACGACGAGCTCATCAACCGAATCTGTTTTGAGAATTCTTCCGAGCGTCCCATCCTCCGTGCAGCGATATTCCTGATTCTTCTCGGCGGTGACGGGAGGCGGCTCGTCCTGGGCTGCCGGCTTTGATATCGGTTCATTTACTTCCGGCGTGGGCGTCGGCGCCGGTGCTCTGGGTTCTTTTGCTCGCCGCCCTGATTGGGAGAAGGCAAATGAACTGAGCACAAGGACTGCAAGCAGAGCGACTACTTTCATGGATTGGATTGTATCAAGACGGTCGAGTGCACGTGAAGTAGGGCCGGACCGATAAAGTCGGATGTGTTTTCAGAAGGCGCAAACTACAAGAGGCGAGCCAAACAACTGATGGCCCGCCTCGAAATGGCTCTGAATTTCCTGTTGAGAGTTACTCTTCTGGTCCAGTGCAGCTTGGACCATGCAGGGCGGGAATCTTCGCGCTGATCACAGGATAATTTGGAGCCTCGTCGATGTTGATTTGCGTCCAGTGAGCATAATTTTCGGGAACGTTGTTATCGGCGAAGATTGCTTCCACCGGACACTCCGGCACGCAGGCATCACAATCGATACAAGTGTCGGCGTTAATGTAGAGGCGATCGGGGAGTTCGTGAAATGCTTCGACCGGGCACACCGCGGCACAGTCCGTATATTTGCAGTCAACGCATAACTCAACAACTACATAGGTCATTGTTGGAATAAGCTCCTTTCGATGATGGCAAATAGTTATTCAGTAACGAGTGGAATGTCAACTGAAGAATATCACAGGGCGCAACTCGCGGGGAACATAGTTAAATCAGATGCACAAATAGAGGCTGAAGAGATCGGCTGCGAGCTTATAGTGTTCGTGGTGGTCAACAACGACAGTGTTTACTCAGGTAAAAACGCGAGGCAGGTGATCTCTATTGGTGAATTTTAAAGCATACTGCAATGGCTCCAAGCTCAAGATCCCTCCGACTCTCTCTTCTCAACACTGCCTGGTCCGTGAACGGTTTTGTTAACCACTGCCGAACCTTCATAGATCACATGCGACGGTCCGTAGACAGTTGCATCGAGTTGTTCCGCCGCATAGACCTCAAGCCGGCAAACTCCTTTCGATTCGACCACTACCCGAGCAGCCCGCAGCTTATGTGTGTCGACTCTTCCGGCGCCGTTCGCGTCAATGTTCAAGACTCTCGTTTCTCCCCTGGCGCTGATATGAGGCGAGCCGTTCGCGTCAATCACAAACTTTTCGTTTTTTATCCCTGAGACTTCGATAGTTCCCGCTCCCGATGCGGAGATACCTTCAAGATCCGGCAGCGAGATTTTTAGCCTGACGTGATGAGAGACTGAAAAAGCGCGAAGACTTCTTATGTGAAGCACATTATTGGAAACCTCGGTGGTGATGAGCGGCAACACATTGTCGTCGCCTTCGATTTCAAGACTTTGCGGTTTTTGGCAGACGATCTCCAGATCAAAAGCGCCTTCAGTCGAGATTGAATTAAAGGAACCGACATCGCGCTTTTGATTCTGAAGGTGCCCAGATCCCGGAATCTCGTCGTGAAGTCGATGGCAGCCTGACACGAGCGAAAAGAGGACCACTAGCAGCAAAATTCTCTTCACTTTAGTTCCTTTCTGTCGCACAACCGGAGGCTGTCACCTCGAAGGCTCATTGCGCGAATACTCCAATGTTCGAGTTGTATTTTCAGTAACGCTGGTGACAGGTTCCGCCAGCGCGCGCTGTTGAGGCGGACGAAACTCGGCCGCTATTGCAGGTTGCTGCGGGGCCTCAATCGCTTTCGCCTGGTTAGTCGACATGAGGCGGGACAACTGTCTGATCAGCAATATCTCAGTGATAATGACAATCAGAAAAGTAAACAACATAAAGAAACCCACCAGGTCTTCTTTTAGGTGGGCTTCATTAGTAAGCACGAGCGCTCCTCCCAACATGATGCCCAGGCCGATCGTGCCGATAAGAGTGATTGCGATTAGGAAGGCGCTAATTGCTCCCGTCGGTTTTCGCTCACCACGCTCTTTTAGATTCATACCACAGCGATTGCAAAAACTGAGACCCGGCGCCAGGGGCGTGCCACAAGCTGAACAATACATAAGCCTGTTTCTCCGTTCAAAAAAGTGGTGACTGAAACCCTTCTACAGGAAGAAACGGTCACCGCGCCGCTCAAGTTCCGCGAATTCCGGATGAGGGCCGTCAAAAGCAGCCCTGACGGTCGGCGCTGCCCGCCAGAAAAACCGCTGGAGCATTTGCGGTCCGGCCAGGAAGAATACTATGAATACCTAGTAAAAACGATTAAGAGCAAAGCGAGCTTGCCTGCTTAATGTAACGTCTCATCCTGGGCTAAACTTAAAAACGGTTACTTCCAGTTTCAGTAGATTTGTTTTTCCGCTGACCTTCGTTTGTTTTCAATGCCGGTGATCATC
>JBKOZZ010000054.1:0-7081 GCA_046726155.1 Acidobacteriota bacterium | reverse complement strand
CGCGATACGCCAACCGCCGCGAACTACATCGACTGGCGGGACCAGAACCAGGTATTCGAAAATATCGCCGCCATCGCCGGCGGAAGTTTCAATCTTACGGGCGTCGGCGATCCGGAACGTATCACGGGTTATCGAGTTTCTGCGTCACTGTTCCCGATGCTCGGTGTTTCTCCACAACTGGGACGCTCGTTTACACCGGACGAAGATCAAGCCGGGGCGAATCGCGTGGTGATTATGAGCCATCGCTTGTGGCAGCGACGGTTTGGAGGCAATCCAAATATCGTTGGCAAAGCGCTGACCCTGAATGGCCGGAGTGTCACCCTGGTCGGCATCATGCCCGCAGACTTTCGCTTCCATACTCCAGAAGACGAACTGTGGGTGCCAATCGCTTTCTCTCAAGAGGAGCAGGAGAACCGCTCCAGTCATTATCTTGACGTCGTGGCGCGGCTTAAGCCTGGCGTGACGCTGTCGCAAGCGCAGGCCGAGATGAGCACCATCGCGGCTCGCTTGCAGCAACAGTATCCGGCTACGAACACTGACGTTGGGTCAGAGGTGGTACCGTTGCACGAGCACCTGGTCGGAGACGTCAGACCCGCATTGCTGATTCTTCTCGGCGCAGTTGGACTCGTGCTGCTGATTGCTTGCGTAAATGTCGCAAACCTCTTACTCGCGCGGGCTGCAGTACGACAAAGGGAGATCGCGTTGCGAGTCGCGCTGGGCGCCAGCCGCTGGCGTTTGATTCGACAGTTCCTGACTGAGAGTGTTTTGCTTGGCGCGCTCGGCGGCATTGTTGGCTTGCTTCTCGCGCTGGTCGGATTGAAGTTACTGACTGCATTCATTCCACCAGATATCCCACAAATCAAAAACATCTCAATCGATCCTCGCGTTCTGGGCTTTACGATTCTTATCTCGTTGCTCACAGGCCTTATCTTCGGTTTGGCTCCGGCGGTCCAGTTTTCAAGCTTCAGTCCAAACGAGACGCTCAAAGAAGGCGGACACAATCCGGTGGCTGGCCGTGGCAATCGTATTAGCGGAGGTCTGATCGTGGCCGAAGTGGCAATTTCACTCGTGCTGCTGATTGGCGCCGGTCTCTTGATCAATAGTTTCTTGCGCTTACGCAATGTTGAACCCGGGTTCCGTAGCAACAACCTTCTGACGATGCGCGTGTTCTTGCCGCCGTCGAAGTATGGCGACCTGGCGAAGAGGTCGGCTTTTTTCACCGACGTCAATCGGCGTCTGGAAAGCATTCCCGGGGTTAAGTCATCGGCTGTCATCACGAACCTGCCGTTATACTTACAGGGCAATTCGACCAATATTTCCATCGAAGGCCGCCCCGACCCGCCACCGAATCAGGAACCGATCATTACTACGCGAGTCATTAGTCCGAAATATTTTGAGACCATGGGAATTCCACTGCTGTCTGGTCGACAACTTACTGACCAGGACGCCGCCGATTCTCCGAATGTCACAGTGATTAGCGAAACGATGGCCCGCCGTTATTGGCCCGGCGAGAATCCGATTGGAAAACGCATCGCGTTCGGTCGCCCGGAAACAGATAAGGATTGGGTCCAGATCGTAGGCATCGTCAAGGATGTGAGGCAGTACGATTTGATCACTGAGGTGAAACCGCAGATGTATATCAGTTATCAGCAGATAGATTTCTTCGTTCCGCGCGACCTCGTAGTAAAGACCGATGTTGATCCTCTGAGCATGGCGGCTACGGTGCGCAAGACGATTTGGGAGATTGACAAGGACCAGCCTGTTTCAAATATTCGCACGATGGATGAGATTGTTTCGGAGTCAGTGGCGCGGCAGCGGTTCAGCATGCTGCTGTTCGCAATTTTTGCGAGCGTCGCTTTGCTACTCGCAGCCGTCGGAATTTATGGAGTAATGAGCTACTCAGTTGCGCAGCGGCGCGCCGAGTTTGGAATCAGGATGGCGCTGGGCGCACAAAAACGAGATGTCTTGAAACTGACCATCGGTAAGGGATTGAAGCTGGTGTTGCTGGGTGTAGTCTTTGGTCTGGCTGGAGCTTTTGCTCTAACGAGACTGATGAAGAGTTTGCTGTTTGGAATTGGCGCCACCGATCCGCCGACGTTCGCAGCAATCTCGTTAGTTTTGGTTGGCGTTGCGTTGTTAGCGAGCTACATCCCCGCGCGTCGCGCCACAAAAGTCGATCCGATAGTGGCGTTGAGATACGAGTAAAACCTGCCTCCGCCACCCGCGACTTCTCGGTATTCGTAACGACAAGGATCCGCGTGACGTGATGAGGGAGTGATTAGTCATCCAGAGAAAGTCCTCTTTCCCGACGACGGCATAACGAAGGGAGAACTCGCGTCGTACTACGAGGCGATTGCCCCTGTGATGCTGCCTCACATCCGGCGTCGGCCCGTGACGATGGAGCGTTATCACCGCGGCATAGGCGCTCCGGGTTTCTTTCAGAAGGACGTCTCGAAAGGCTTTCCTGAATGGCTGAAACGCGTCGAGGTTCCGAAGAACGAGGGCACTGTCAATCATCCGATTGTGACCGACACGCGATCGCTGTTGTGGCTTGCGAACCAAAACAGCATCACGATTCACGTGTGGCCTTCGCGTGCCCCGAACCTCTACAAGCCCGACATCTGCGTCTTTGATCTCGATCCGTCTCGCAACGATCAGTTCGAGGTGTTGTGCAGCGCAGCGCTCAACCTGCGTGCGCTGCTGAAGGAGTTGGGCCTTCCAAGTTGGATCAAAACCACCGGGTCGAAGGGATTTCACATAGCAGTGCCGTTGGACGCGAAGGCAGATTTCGCCACAGTCGCGCGCTTCGCTCATCGCGTTGGTAAGGTACTGGTAACGCGTGATCCGGAGAATCTCACGCGCGAGTTCCTTAAAGTGGCTCGGCGGGGCCGCATTCTGGTCGACACCGGTCGCAACGATTACAGCGCCACGTTCGCCGCCGCTTACACCGTTCGTGCAAGACGAGGCGCTCCTGTTTCTGCGCCATGCACATGGGAGGAAGTAGAACGCGGGGAGGTCTCGCCAGGAAGTTTCACTATCCGCAACATGGCCGAGCGCATAAAAAACGTCGGCGACCTCTGGTCAGGCCTGTTGAAAACAAAACGATCTCTACGGTGGCCGAGCGAGCGGTTGGATAAGATGTTGTGAGGGCTAAGCGTTCAGCTGTTCAGTAACTGCGCCCCGGATTTATTGGGCCAAAGGGTGATAACATTTTTGACTCACCTAGACTTTGCTTTGTCCCGAAGGGCTGTGGTTCAGAGCCCAGGGTAGAAACAAGTCGCGGTCCCATGAGGTCAGTACCACCCTGCGGTAGCGGGTGGGTTCTGAACGATCGCGCAAGTCGCCGTACTGCTGTTCAACCATCTAGTGGCACTCCGACCCGAGTGACCCTTCAGCGACCCACCCGCTACCGCAGGGTGGTACTGACCTCATGACACAACGTAGTGGCTAGGGACGCTTGTATATCTGCCCACCTTTCATTACAAAGCGCACGTCCTCGAGCACACGGATGTTCTCGAGTGGATTACCGGGTACCGCCACCAGGTCGGCTAGTAGCCCCGGCGCAATGTTGCCTCGATCGCTCACACTGAGCAGGTCGGTGGCGTTCACAGTTGCAGTCCGGATGGCATCAGCGGGAGTCATCCCACTTTCCACGAGCACAGCAAACTCTCTCGCGTTGTCGCCGTGCGGATAAACTGCGGCGTCCGTACCGAAGGCAATCTTGACCCCCGATCTAATCGCGAGCTGCAAACTCTGACGCGCGCGCGGAAGTACGTATTCGGCTTTGGCTCTGATCGGAGGAGGCAAAGCATCCAGCCGGATGGCCTGAGTGAGATAGATTGTGGGTACCAGGTAGGTGCCGCGCTCCTTCATTAGTTTGATAGCTTCGTCGTTGGGCAAGGCTATGCAAGACGACATCACCGATGGAGTCAAATGGCTAATCAAGGAGGGGATCGCCGATCCTAAACGCGTTGGTATCTACGGCGGCAGTTACGGCGGCTACGCCACGCTGGCGGGGCTCACTTTCACACCGGATCTGTACGCCGCCGGAGTGGACTACGTAGGGGTGTCAAACATCTTTACATTCATCAAAGCCTTCCCACCTTACTGGAAGCCGTATCTGGAAATGGTTTACGAGATGGTTGGACATCCGGAAAAAGATAAAGACCTGCTGACGGCTGCGTCGCCGGTTTTCCATAGTAAGAACATTAAAGTCCCGTTGTTGATTGCCCAGGGTGCCAACGATCCGCGCGTAAACAAGGCGGAATCGGATCAAATGGTAGAGGCCTTGAAGGCCCGAGGGATCGAAGTACCTTACATCGTAAAAGCCAACGAAGGACATGGCTTTTCCAATGAGGAGAACCGCTTCGATTTTTATCGCGCCATGGAAGAGTTTCTGGGCAAGCATCTTGGCGGCCGGGTTGAGAAAGCAGTTGACTGAGAACCTACGGAATGGAAATTTTCCATTTGTCATTTGACATTGGTGGATTCAAGTTTGAAGTGCAACAGTCCAACCCGGAGGGTGACAGAAAGTAGCCGGTGGTCGTAGCGAAGCGAAGACCACCGGTTAAGGCAGAGGAAGACGGCACCCCGACGGGGTGCCAGATGAGAAAGACCTGCAGAAGATTCTGTTTAAGAGTTCTCGCACCCCTTTCGGGGTGCAACTCTTTCTTGATTTGTTCCGGTGGTTTTCGCTTCGCTTCAACCACCGGCTACTATCTGCCAGCCCTCCGGGCTGATGCCAACAGCAACTATCAGCCTGTTGCATTCCAAACTTGAGTCGACCATTTCTCATTTGTCATTGAAATCGCGACGATTTTTGTTTTGATGACGCGCGCAATTTCCATGAAGTTAGCGAACGCTTTCAGCGTTATTATTCTGAAGCTTGCGCCCGCCCGGCGCCGCCTTGAACTCCATCGTCCCGTCGTCGACGCGGCCGAAGCGAAACATCGAGAGATCCTTAAAGTAGTTTTGGTGTAACCGCCACGGCGTTTTCGATCCCTGTCGCGGCAGGGTGTGGAGTGCCCTCAGCACGTAGCCGGAAGTGAAGTCGATGGCTGGCTCAGGCGTGAGCTCAGGGTCGTTTACGCGTGGCGTGCACTGCGCGTAGCCGTGCTGGTCCATGTGTTTCAGTAGCCGACAGACGTACTCGGACGTGAGGTCGCATTTCAACGTCCAGGACGCGTTTGTGTAGCCGAAGGCGGAGGCAAGGTTCGGGACATCGCTATACATCATTCCCTTGTAGGCGATCGTCTTCGACAGGTCCACGGGTGCACCATCAACAGTGAGTTGCAGTCCGCTCATGAGCTTTAACACGAGGCCCGTGGCCGTCACCACAATGTCAGCGTCGAGGTGTTCGCCGGACTTGAGCTGTAGGCCACGCTCGGTGAAGGTTTCAATCTGGTCGGTGACCACCGTTGCCCGGCCGTCGCGTATCGCGTTGAAGAGGTCTGAGTCAGGGACCAGGCACAGACGCTGATCCCAGGGGTTATATTTTGGCGTGAAGTGCTTGAGGTCGTATTGCTCACCGAGGTGGTTACGCACGCCCCTCGCCAGCATCCACTTAAAGACATCGGGCCGCGACCGGGCCAGGTTATAGAAGAACATCTGCAGCAGCACGTTTTTCCAACGCGTGAGCGCGTAGGCCGCGCGGGCTGGCAGCACGCTGCGCAACCCGTTCGCCACTTTGTCCTGGGCGGGCCGCGAGACTACGTAGGTGGGGGAGCGCTGCAGCATGGTGACATGCGCCGCGCGCTCGGCCATCGCGGGAACAAGCGTGACGGCGGTGGCGCCGCTGCCTATTACCACCACCCGCTTGCCTTCGTAGTCGAGTGCTTCCGGCCACTTCTGCGGGTGCACAATCTGGCCACGAAATCTCTTGACGTCACTCCAGTCCGGAGTGTACCCAGCCTCATAGTCGTAGTAACCCGTGCAGAGGTATAGGAAGTTGCAGGTGAACTGCGCGACGGATCTCTCGGGTTCGGTTTCGGCTTTCCCTGTATTGGCTTCTATAGTCCAGAGCGCGTCCGTGGACGACCACGAAGCGTGCCGCACGCGGTGGCCATAACGAATTTCTTTGTCTACGCCGAACTCGACCGCGGTCTCGCGAATGTAGTTGAGGATGGAAGGCGCGTCGGCGATGGCCTTAGCGTCGCGCCAGGGGCGGAATCTGTAGCCGAGCGTGTACATGTCAGAGTCTGACCGGACGCCGGGATAGCGGAACAAGTCCCAAGTGCCGCCCATCGCGTTTCGCCCCTCAAGGATGACGAAACTCTTCCGCGGGTGGTGCTGCCGTAAGTGGCAGGCAGCGCCAACTCCGGAGAGACCGGCACCCACGATCATCACGTCGAAATGTTCCATGCTTCGCCTTCGACCACTGCGTTCTCACCGATTAAGATTGTTTGGCTGAGTCCATTCTAGTTTGAAGCGAGCCTCAGAGCACGGGATTCTGGCAAGCAACTCTTTGTCGTGAAAACAGAGGGGTAGATCTATAAATGAGATCCCGCTGCCGTTTCAGAAGCACCTCCGCCATTAGGAAGCACGTCGTTGGATGCTGGGTGAAGATATGGATGCCGCGAGCGCAAAGATGTTGGCGTCCCGTACGGGAGTCGAACCCGTGTCGCCGCCGTGAAAGGGCGGTGTCCTAGGCCACTAGACGAACGGGACGCATATGGTGAACTGCTGGAGGATGACTGCAAGCTGTTTAAATTAACGTACGCCTTTCCGTAGTGTCAAACGCGCGTCTTTCCACCGCGTCAAACGCAGTTCGTTGAAGAAAATTTCCAACCAATAATTCTCGCGAGCAATTATTTTCAGTTCCGCACGTAACTTTTCAACGCCATTCGGTAATAGTAAATAAGGACTTGCGTAACGCAAACTGTTAGTTTGCTTGAGGTGGCCAACACTCAAATGAGTGGCATCCACGCGGTCGCAAGGCATCCGTTTGCGTTACAGACTCCCCGAAAAGATCGATCAGGTCGCACATCGATTGTGTATCAGTCTGCTTCGAAGGTGAAAGTCTGTCCGCGAAACGAAGGTGAAATCCTGGCCGGGAATTCGTTTGATTGCGGCGAGCTAAAAA
>JBKOZZ010000053.1:0-16723 GCA_046726155.1 Acidobacteriota bacterium | reverse complement strand
GCCAGATCCTTAAGACGGAACAGGAATAGGACTAAAACCACTGCTAAGTCGACCCCTCTGCCACTGATGTACCTTAGATTCCCGCGATCAACGTCTTCACTGGGACCGCGGGCGTCCAGCCCGCTACGAGGTACGTTGACTTTAACTCACGATGCTTGTGCCTGACGTACGCGGGCGGGCGGGACGCCCGCGGTCCCAGTGAAGACGTGGACGCTGGCGGAAACTCTCAGCTTTCAAACCGCATCAGCACCACCTCTCGCCCCGGCTTGCTACTTTGCGGTAAATAGTGCATAGTGACGCGCGGTTAATCCTTCTCTCGCGCATCGACGGTGATGCGCCCCGCGCATAAAGCAGTTAGCGCTGGCGTTTTTGGATAGTTCGAGAGCAGGCTGATTTCAACTCAGAAGCGCTCGTAGAGCATCCGAAAACCGGCCCTTCGCTCCTACCGTTCGACCGAAGCCAATCCGATTCGCAGCTTCTTTTATCCCCTCATGGGGAAAGGTACATCTTTATGTCTATGAAACTTTACGTAGGAAATCTCGCGTTTGCGACCTCAAGCCAGGATCTGCAGGAACTTTTTGCAGCGGCCGGCAAGGTTGAATCAGCGAGCGTTGTCGAAGACCGCGACACGGGACGCTCACGCGGCTTTGGCTTCGTCGAAATGTCTTCCAAGGAAGAGGGCGAGGCAGCTATCGCTCAATTTAACGGCAGGGAAGTTAATGGTCGTGCTCTGAACGTCAACGAAGCCAAACCGCGCGAGAATCGCTCGGGTGGTGGCGGTCGTGGCTATGGCGGCGGCGGTGGTGGTCGTGGCGGCGGTGGTTACGGTGGTAATCGCGGCGGCGGCGGTGGCTATGGCGGCGGCAGTGGTGGCGGCAATCGCGAGCCCCGCTGGTAAGCACTTTCTAACGCCCAATCGCGCGCGGGCGTTGGCGGCCAATGGCCTTCAAACAGCTCTTGTTAGCCAACGCCCCAAGCGCTTGATTTGTCGGACCTTCCTTTTTGCCAGGGCAATCCCCTGAATCTGGAATTAACTAACGCCTTTGGCGTGATTAACACCTGTGCAGATTTGTGCAGGGAAGAAACTAAGTAGGAGTTTATGAATTTTTCTCAACTGGGATTGGCGCCCGCTCAAGTGCGGAGCTGCGAGTCTCTCGGATACACCGAACCAACACCGATCCAGGAACAGGGAATCCCTGTTATCCTCAGCGGCCAGGACCTGATCGGCTGTGCTGAAACCGGCACAGGCAAGACAGCCGCATTTCTGCTTCCCATCATTCAAAAGATGACGGAAAAGGCGCGACCTGGCGTACGCGTTCTTGTGCTCGCGCCGACGCGCGAACTCGCATTGCAGATTCAAAAAAACTATGGCGAGCTGAATCGCGTGAAAGCCAATCGCGGCGTCACGGTAATCGGTGGCGCTAACATGCGCAGCCAAATCGCCGATCTACGACGTGGCGTGACAATAGTGATTGCCACGCCGGGACGTTTGCTTGATCTCATCGAACGCGGCGCGGTCAATCTTTCCGCCATCGAAGTTCTCGTCCTTGACGAAGCTGATCGCATGCTGGACATGGGGTTCTTACCGGCCATTCGCCGCATTCTGGCGATGGTGCCGGCCAGGCGCCAGACACTTCTATTCTCGGCGACAATGTCTTCGGACATCGAAAAGCTTGCGCGGACGACCATGAGGGATCCAAAGCTCATTGAAGTCAGCCCGCGCGGAAAAGCGGCCACTATGGTTGAGCAGAGCGCTTACCCGGTAGCCCAGGAATCGAAGACGGCCTTGTTACTTGAGCTGCTCGAACGCGAAAAGTTTGAGCGAGTGCTGGTGTTTACCCGTACACGTCGAGGCGCAGAGCGCTTGTCGCACATTCTTTCCGCTCGCGATCATAGCGTTAACCGCATTCACTCAGATCGCTCGCAGCCTCAGCGTGAGGCAGCGCTGCGCGGGTTCCGCGATGGGCGCACGCGCGTGCTGGTCGCAACTGATATTGCCGCGCGCGGTCTGGATGTCGACGCCGTTTCACACGTAATCAACTATGACGTGCCCGCGGCGCCCGAAGATTACGTGCATCGCATAGGCCGTACCGGACGAGCCGGAAACAAAGGACGCGCGATTACCATCGTTACTCCGGTCGACGAGTTGTCAATGCGCGCGATTGAACAACTTACTGGACAAAGCGTAGCACGCGTAGTGCTGCCGGGATTTGGCGGAAGAAAGACTGAACCCGTCGCTCGACCGTTTGCGCGGTCGACGCCGCCACGCGCTGTCTTTACACGTTCATTCCGGCCGCGACGGGCCAGCAGGTAAAGACACGACGGCAGACCGAAGACCGCAGACCGTCGTTGAAGCAAATCCGGCGGTCGTCGGTCTTCTGTCACCGGTCTATATTGAGTTTTCGAAAAAGGAGACGCTATTGGCAAGAGACGACTTGATTCCAGCAGAGGGAACGATCATCGATAAGCAACCCAATGCATTTTTCAAAGTGCAGCTAGACAACACAGAGCATGTCGTGCTGGCAGCTATTTCCGGCAAAATGCGCAAAAACAGAATCCGTATTTTGGTAGGCGACCGCGTAAGCGTTGAGATGTCGCCATATGATTTGTCGAGAGGCAGAATCACCTATCGTTATAAGTGAGCAGTACGACGGGGGCGTAGCCATCAGCGGCTTACTTTATTCGCTCAATATTCTCACCAGGTTCCACCGTAATAGTTTTGAAACTGGACATGCGAACCAGACCCGATGCGGCGCCTTTTGGTTTTGAAAGGAACTTGCGCAGCGCATAATGAATTGCGACCTTGGAATCTTTGCTCGCCTGACTGAACTTCGCTGCCAGTTGAGCCGCTTCAATTACCGTTCGTTGGGGAATCTCATTCCGGCTGGAGTTGCGCACGACGACGTGCGAGCCAGGATAGTCCCCGGCATGCAGCCAAAGGTCGTTCGGCCGCGCAACGCGAAAGGTTAGCTGATCGTTATCCCGCGCAGTTCTACCCACCAGCACTTCGTATCCGTCAGAAGATCGGTAGCGTCGCACGCCAGGTATCGTCGGCGACGCTTTTTGTTTCTTCCTGCCCGTTGCGCTGTTCCTACGTTCTTCATACCCGGCAAAAATCGATACATCACGGATTGCTATCGCCTTCTCTAATTTCCTGCGCTTTTCATGCAATTCCTCCAGATCATGGTCAAGTTGAAGCAACCTTCTCCCGATCTCTTCAACTGCGCGTTTGGCTTTTGTGTAGCGTGAAAAGAATTCGCCGGCCGCTTCCTGCAAAGGCTTGTTCTCATCGACCTCAACTTCGATCACCGGCGTTCCTTCAGCGTAGTAGTCCGTTAAACTGACTTTGTTACCGGCGCGGGTTGCGCTTGAGATGTTGGCGAGGAGTAAATCGCCCAGGCGTTTGTGTTCCTCAGAGTTACCGTGCGCGGCGAGATCCTGCTTGAGATTGGTTCGTAGCTTTTTTCGTTTCCTGATTTCCTTTCCCAGCCTTGTCATAAGAGTTGAGGCCAAACTTTCAAACTCATGTTCGAGTTTGATAGCCTGATAGTGTTTGTCAGCAGCGGCGGAAATGGTCATAGAGTCGCCGCGCGTAATACGCGGCGCCTCGGAAGCCGACTTGATGGTCCCCTTTTGCACTGTCGGTGGCCGGTACAGCTCTCCGAGTTGTTGGCCTGCGCCTCGTGGCGGGCGCCAAGCCTGGGTAATGGTACCGGCTGAATCCAACAGGAGAAGGTTTGCCGAGCGACCCGTCAATTGCGCCACCAATGAGAAATTCTGAGAATCGCCCAGGTCATCGGTTACGGAAAAAGGGAACCTGACTATCCGCTCCTCGCTGTCCTTAGTTACTGACAGCAGGTTGCCGCCGCCAAGGTTTGTTCGCATTGCCTGAGCAAATGGTGAAAGCGAGATCGATGCCTTCTCCAACTCTCTCACGCTCCGTTTGATTAAGTAGAGGCTTGGCGAGCCTGGCTCGACACTAATGAACAGGTAACGGCCGTCTCTGAGGCCGAAATCAACCGCTAAAGAGAACGCTGACAATTGGAAGATCTTTCCCAGAAAACGTCCCGGCAGCAACTCGTCCAGCTCGCCGACGATTTCTTTCAGTGTTTCTTGATGCACCGGGGTGTGCTTTCCTGGATGGCAGCCGGTTTCGAAATTATCGTGATCCGCGTTCAAGCAAAAAGGCCCTGCTCTCGCCACAGAGCAGAGCCAATTCTACCGACTAAAGAGATCAGACTCGAATTACAGCCGTGCGCGTGAAATGATCGTGGGCGGTAAGTCTTTCAGAGTTGACAATGCCAAACATCAAGGGGATGCCGGCCAACGCCAGAGATAGCATGTAGAGCGCTGCACGCCCGGCGGATTGACTGCCGGTTGGAATCAGACCCGTTCGGGCATCGACCACCCTTAGAGAAAAGAGCTTCATGCCGATTGTTCGTCCCGTGAACGCCGTGCTGATTGTCAGATAAAGAAAGCCAAGTACCAGAAAGGTGATTGCAGCAAATCCAATTACTCGTGGATTGCGCCATTCAAGATTCGTTAGCTGCGTCAGCGCCACGATAGGCGACGAGAGAAAACAAACAAAAATTAAATCTGTTAAGGCGCCGAGGATACGCAGATAAACTGGCGCAGTCCGATACTCACGAATCTCAACCGTTAGGGACCTCGGAACAGAATCCAGGTAGTTAAGGGCGGGATCGTTTTGATCATCAATGATTCTTCGCGGCTTTCTTGGCTCCTGCGGAATGCTGGATGTGACGACTTCCGGCGTTGGCACGACTGCCAGGTTGTGAACTCTTTCCGGTTTCGCAATAGCAGGGGTGACGTCTTCAGCGGCCTCAACCGTCATCAAGTCGAGTTCAGGATCAGTTTGCTCCTCATAAACAATTGCAGTAGACACGGCGATATTACTTGTGGATTGCGCGTGGGCTCGTTCGATCCGTCGTAAGGCAGCCACCACCAGCGGATTCGGTGGGGCGGCTTCAGCCTGAGGAAGTAGTTCCAGCATCGGCGCAAGGCTCGATTCAAGTTCACCAAACAAGGGCGCCGCCGCTCCGGATTGGCCAATCGCTTCACGAGCTCGTTTTTCCTGTACTTCACGTACGCGCTCCCCTAGTTCTTTACGCCATTCGGGCATGGCGCTTCTATTGACGCCGGGAAACTCAATCAAAGAACTACCAGGCTTCGTCGTATCTCGTGTCTCTTGCATAGTTCTAGCGAGTATTGTTTCTTCCACGACCACTACCTGTTCCGACTGAGCTTGCTGAAGAGGTTCTATTGGACTCGCATCCTGGATGGCGCCGCATTCCGGGCACCTTGCAGAACGCTCTTCATAAAACGCGCCACACGCGGGACATCGCATACCGGGCCGCCTCCGAAGGGCAAGGTGTGAGCTAGCTTCGGTGCCTGACCGGACTGACTCAAAATCGGCCAGACCCCGCATAGTCGGGGCGCATCGTATCAGGAACTACTTTAAGTCGTCAACGAGAAAATATAAGAGGCGTTAGAGTTGTCAGTTCGCAGAAGGAAGGTACTGAGGAGGCACGACTGTGGAAAACCTTAGAGGGGAGTTCGGCCGGCAAAGCCGGCGTCCATGTCATGCCACCATTCGAGCTCATCACCCTCGCCGAGCTGCCAGCAGAGCAGCACGACCCGGCCCTCTCTCAGAGAAGGGAAATCGACCAGGCCGCGATCGAAGTCCTTCAACTGAACACCAAGAGCCTCCAGTTCTGACATTTCCTCGGTGAAGTGCGTGAGAATAAGGGCATATCGCGCGCCGCCCGCCATTCCGCCGCCGCCGTGTTCCGCTCCCTTGGCAGCCAACTTTGCTGTGCGGCTATATGCGGCCAAGCGCCGGCGAGAACGTTGTATTCTTTGCAAAATCTCGCGCACGGATGGCAGAAGCGCATTTGCTTCTTCAATGGTAAAAAGCTTCATACTCACATGTCAGTCTCTACCGCAGGCGGTACTGACAACTCAGTGCTCGTCAGTTATGCGAATAAAATCCGCGGCTGGTCCAAAGGGCTCCGTTTCGTCCTCAATAGATGTCTCCAGCACCACTCGCAAGGTCGACTGATATCCGTCGTCCGCCGGTTCCTCAATCTGGACTTGTTCGTGCAGATACTGCGTCGGCTGCTGCTCGGGGATCTCTCGCTCATCGTGGGGGACGCCATGGATCATTTCCTTGCGAACCCGATCAGCTATTTCACCCAGGTCAATAAAATAGTCAGCAACATCGATCAGCTTGGGGGCCGTATTCGATCGAAACCCGGCAACTTCCACCCGGCAACCTTTATACGCAACCGCGTTTACTGCGTATACAAAGTCTTCGTCTCCGGAAACAAGCACGGCAGTATCGTAACGACCTGCCAGGGACAGCATGTCAACGGCAATCTCCACATCAAGATTGGCCTTGCGACTTCCGTCATAAAAGGTCTTCAACTCTTTTTGAATTACGCGAAAGCCGTTCCGTCTCATCCAAAGCAGAAAGCCTTGTTGTCTTTCAGCTCCAACATCGACACCGGTGTAGAAGAAAGCCCTGAGCAGTCGCCCGTCTCCCAGCAAAACTCGCAAGAGTTTATTGTAATCGATATCGATATTATGGAAGCGGGCAGCATGAAACAGATTATTACCATCGATGAAAACAGCCACTCGGCCGCGGTGTCCGAGTTGCCACGAGATATTGTTTGTGGGATCAAAATTGTTCATCTGATAGGCTACTCCGAATAAGCTTTTAAAATCGTTTCTAGAATGCTTTGTTGTGGGTAATTGGTCAAGCAGACCAAACAGAGAAGCCGAAGGGAAGGCTATTCAACCGCAATCGTCTCGCCTGTGATGGCGTCGATATAGGCGATTTTGATGGGAAGGCCATTTAGTTCTATCTCCCAGGCAATGTGAGCCTCCCGCGCGTCCGGTTTGTCATTTGGCGAGAGAATGTAAACCACCAGTCCACGCGGATTGATCTGGCTGGCCTGCGGAACTTTAAAGTTCAACTTGGTACCTTTGGGGTCAGTATATGACAGCCCGGCACCAATCAGTTGTTGTACCGCCTCTTCGGTTTTCAGACGAACGGTCAGACCTGAGAGAGCTGTTTGCATTCGATCCGCATCCGGGACGCAGGTGCTGGTGAGATTAAGAACGCGCCGGTCGGTGGTGAAACGAATCTGTAGCTTGCCGTAGTTACCTCGGATGGGGTAGCGAAACGGACGTTGTTCGTAGTTTGCCAGTTTTGTGCCATCAGGCTGATCAACGCGTTCGACAAGCGAAAGCTTCGCCGGGTCGGAGCCGATGAGTTCCTGCCACTCCTTGATAAATCTTCGCAGCGACTCTCTGGTCTCCTCCTCATTCATGACGCCAGTCGCTCCGACCTTCGGTAGATACAGATTACCGCTTGCTTTTAGAGAGAGATCTAGAATTGTCGTGGCGCCAGCTTGACGCTGGGGTTCCGTCGAGTTTAACGGCTGTACGGCGAGTCGATTCAAAGCCACGGCAACGGCCTCTTTCCGATGACTATCCTCGGTGAATAGAATCGGATAGAGCTGCTCGTTTCCCCTTGGGCCACCGGCGTTTGGTGGTTGCAAGGCCGCACAGCTCGCAAGCGCCAACGCCGCAGTGAGGAGAATGGCGGTTGACCAAACCTTATAGTTTGCAATCAGAGCAATTGTCTTAGGCGCCAGAATTGACATTTCGATAGAGAGTTTACCGCGTCGTATAATCAAAAGTCTTGGAGGAGCTGTTGCCCAAAGATCACGAAAACGTTCCGGGTT
The DNA here is from genome assembly GCA_046726155.1 of Acidobacteriota bacterium. Taxonomy (GTDB): domain Bacteria; phylum Acidobacteriota; class Blastocatellia; order Pyrinomonadales; family Pyrinomonadaceae; genus PSRF01. The sequence continues at coordinate 8,954 of JBKOZZ010000053.1, read as the reverse complement.
CCATCTTGATGAGTGACGAGCCACGCGATTCCGTCGCCGAACCGTTTGCACCAGATCGGATGGTTCGTTGCGACGAATGCTTAAGGGCGAATCCACCTACTCGTGTCAACTGCCTCTATTGCGCCGCTGTGCTGCCGTCCAGTGAATCCACAATCAACATGCAAAAGCCTGCGCTGAGGCCGCTGGAAAAATGGGAACAGGGATATAACAACGTCCTGCTGCCCCGGCCCGCAGATTCGGCGGGAGAGATTGCGGATGCAGAACTACATGCGGCGGCTGATCTTTTGCGGTTGCGGCCGACGGACCTTAGTCTCATTCTATCTTCTCAAACACCGCTGCCACTTGCTCGTGCAACGATCGATGAAGCGTCGTTGGTGCAGCGGCGGCTAAGCAGCCTGGGAATTGAGACGCGTATTGTGCCTGATAGGGAATCCGGCACAGATGCAGTTGGGCCCATTAAAGTACGAGCACTCGAGATCGACGATGCCGGGGTATATGCCTTTCAAACTCCCGAAACTCCCAGCATCCGGATTTTATGGTCTGACATCATGTTGATCGTCGTCGGCAGGGTCACCCTCAAGCGAGTCGAGTTGAGGGAGCAGAAAGCTACTCGCGCTGAAAATCGTATCCTGGATGCAAGTGAGTTCCTTACTGACGAAACGGTAGTGGACTTCTTCAGTAATAACCAAACCACTCCTTACCGCATCATGGCGAACAGTTTTGACTTTTCATGTCTCGGCGAGCGCAAAGGCCTGCTGGCGAGCGAAAATATTGCGACATTGCTCAACCTTTTTCGCGAACGCGCGCCTCACGCCGAATACGACGATTCATTTAATTCATTGCGAAGGGTTTTGGAAGTGGTCTGGCCTTCCGAACAACAGAACGAATCGAGCGGTTGGCGCCGTGAGCGACCAGGGAAGTACAGCATCGGAAGCGTCACCGAGCTGAGCAACGAAATGCAATTCCTGCGATATTCGCGACTCCGTCATCATTTCCAGGCTGAGAACCTGACAAAGAGTGATGACGATGCGTAAGCCGACAGTATCCAGACCGCCTCGCGCTGAACGCAAATCAGCTGTTCCGCGAATTGACGAGCGAAATAGTTTTGACAGCAGCACAAGGTCCAACGAAGCCGACGCCGATAACACAATCTATGGACTGATTCCCGTTCTTGAGGCCTTACGCACCGGCAAGGAAATTGAGCTGATCACCATAGCTGAAGGCGCAAGGCATGAGCGTTTACGGGAATTGCTGGATTTGGCAAAGCAGGCGCGCGTGCCCGTGCATCGCTCGCCGAGGCTAGCTATAGATCGTGCGCTACCGGGCGTTACGCATCAGGGAATAGTTGCCAAAGCTGCCGCCGCGAGCTATCGGGACCCCACTGAACTGCTTGACGAATTAAGTTCCCAAGTCGGAACTGCCAAGCCACCACTTATTCTCGGGCTGGACGCGGTAGAGGATCCGCGCAATCTTGGGGCAATTCTGCGGACAGCGGAGTGTGCCGGCGTTGGCGGAGTCTTCATTCCCGAACGCCGCGCCGTTGGGTTGACGGCAACAGTGGCAAAGGCTGCCGCAGGTGCGTTGGAACATATTTCCGTGGCGCGTGTTACAAATCTGGTCCAATTGATAGAGCAATTGAAACAACGTAACATCTGGGTCATTGGCGCCGCGGCGGATGGGTCTTCCGATTACACAGAATGGGATTGGACTGTGCCCAGCGCGCTCTTCCTTGGAGGTGAGGGAAGTGGCTTGCATCGACTTGTCCGGGAACGGTGTGACACCTTAGTTCGTATTCCTCTGCATGGGCGGATAGAATCACTTAACGTTTCGGTGGCCGCAGGTGTAATTCTCTATGAGGCGTTGCGACAGAGAAGCAGCGCGCTGAGGTCGGGTAAAGGAGCTGACTCGTGACGCTCTGGCGATGAAGGAAACGTTGGAAGGACTCAGGCAGGGGTTTGATCGGAGGGTTTGATCGGAGGTAAGAATGTTTTGTCCCAAATGTGCAACCCAGAATCTCGAAGGCGCAAGCTTTTGCCGCTCCTGCGGCGCCAACATCAGTTTGATTCCGCAAGCGCTTTCCGGCCAGTTGCCTCAAGCGAGGGAGGACGAAGACATCGGTGTCGGCAGGCGTGGTCGTAGGCGGCATGCCCGCGAACTGAGCCTGGATCATGTGTTCAAGAATGTCTTCATGGGCATCGCGTTCCTGTTTGTCTCTATCGCGCTTGCATTTTCAAGAATGGGATACGGCTGGTGGTTTTGGATGTTGATACCCGCATTCTCACTAATGGGCAGCGGGATCGCCCAGTATATTCGCCTCAAGGAGCGTGAGAAGCGATCATTTCTCGCCGGCACCGTGCAACAGCCCTCAATGCAGGCTCGTCGGCCCGTTGATGCGTTTCCGACTCGTAACACTGGCGAACTTGTAGCGCCGCCTCCAAGTGTGACCGAGGGAACTACTCGACATCTTGGCGCGGAAGCACCCACGCGCCATTTGGACGAATCAAATTAACTGTCCATTTTTCAAGACCCACGCCGCAACGGCCTACTAATGGACTCTCCGCAAAAGCCGCGCATTTGTATTGCAATTTGTGAATCTACAGTTGCCGCTCTCGAGGATGCGATGGCAGCAGCGGCCGAAGCCTGCGATCTGATTGAACTAAGGCTTGATTGTCTCCAGCCGCCGGAGTTGGAAACAAAGGCAAGTGTTATCACGAAGCTTGTTCGCGAATCGATTTGCGAATCGATTCTGACGTTCCGGCCAGCGGAGCAGGGAGGCCGGCGCGAGCTCGATGATGAAACGCGTCACGCGTTTTGGTCCGACGCAATCTTTTCGGGGAGTTTTTTCGATGTCGAACTGGATGTGGCAGAGCGGTTCAACTCCACCAGCACCTCAACTTCTCTTCCGATCGATTGGAGCCGAACGATTTGTTCTCACCATGACTTTAACGGTGTGCCTTCTAACCTTGATCAGATTTACGATCGTATGGCGGGGACCCCGGCGCGCATTTTGAAGATTGCCGTGCAAGCCAATGACGCGACTGACTGTTTGCCGGTTTTTCATCTGCTCGAACGAGCGCGAAAGCAGGGGCGGGAGATTATCGGCCTTGCGATGGGCACTGCGGGGATTGCGACCCGCATCCTGAGTCCCTCTCGCGGTGCTTTTTTGACTTACGCCTCACTGACGAGTGAGGGGGGAACTGCGCCCGGGCAAATTTGTGCCGCTGAGCTTAGGGAAGTCTATGGACTTGAAAACATTACTGAGCAGACTGAAATTTTTGGTTTGATTGGAAGGCCAGTTTCGCACTCCGTCTCTCCACTGATTCACAACGCGGCGTTTGCTGCAGTAGGAAGGGATGCTGTCTTTATTCCATTCGAGGTTAACGACGTGAAAGCGTTCATCAAGCGTATGACACACCCGCGCACGCGTGAACTGGATTGGAATGTGCGCGGCCTCGGTGTTACAGCGCCGCATAAGTCCAATGTGATGGATGAAATGGACTGGCTCGAGCCTGCCGCGCGGGAGATAGGCGCAGTGAACACGATCTTGATTGAGGGTGACCGGTTAAGCGGCCACAACACTGACGCTCGCGGCTTCATAACGCCGCTCTTGCAAAAGTTTGGCAACCTGCGCGGAGCGCGTTGCGCGATCATCGGCGCAGGAGGCTCAGCCAAAGCTGCAATTTGGAGTCTGAAGCAAGCGGGCGCGGAAGTGACAGTATTGGCGCGAAACGGAATGAAGGGAAGCTTGCTGGCTGAACTGTTCGGCGCGGCTTCGATGAAACTTGAAGCAGCTACCTTTGAGGATTTTGATGTGGTGATAAATGCGACGCCACTCGGAACCGCCGGACAATTACAGGATGAAACTGTCGTGGCCGGGCAACAACTGCGCGGTGCGCGCCTGGCGTATGACTTAGTTTACAATCCAACTGAGACGAGATTCTTGCGCGAGGCGCGTGAGGCTGGATGCGAGACCCTGGGTGGACTGGCAATGCTGGTGGCCCAGGCCACTGAGCAATTCAGATTGTGGACCGGGGGCGTTGCTCCGGAAGATGTAATGCATGAAGCGGCTCAGCGAGGATTGAAGAGATGAGCGAACGCTACAGCAGGCAAATTCTATTCAATGGAATCGGCAAAGAAGGTCAACGCCGATTACTGAAATCGCGTGCCCTGATCGTCGGTTGTGGGGCGCTGGGTTCTGCTCATGCTGAGAGCCTTGCTCGAGGTGGGGTAGGTAAACTTCGAATTGCCGATCGCGATTTTGTAGAAGCGTCAAATCTTCAGCGACAGACAATGTTTACGGAACGCGATGCCGCCGAGCGCATACCCAAAGCCATTGCCGCCGCAAGTCACATCCGCGAGATAAACGCCGAGATTCAAGTCGAGCCGGAAGTCGTCGACGTCAATCAATCAAATATTGAACGGCTCGTAGCAGATTGCGACGTGGTCCTGGATGGAACGGACAATTTTACCACTCGCTATCTGATCAACGATGCTTGCGTCAAACACGAAATCAGTTGGATTTATGGTGCTGCTGTTGGTTCTTACGGCGTAACGATGACCATCAAGCCGCATCAAACAGCTTGTCTTCGCTGTGTGTTTGAAGAGGCGCCACCTGCAGCCAGCGCGCCTACGTGCGATACGGCCGGCGTTATTATGCCGATCATTAGCGTTGTGTCGGCTGTTCAGGTTGCCGAGGCTTTAAAACTATTAACCGGGAAAAACGAGAACCTGCACGGATCGCTGATGCAGTTTGATGTTTGGCGAAACGAGTGGCGGAAAATCGATCCTGGTCCGCCGTCCCGCGAATGTCCGACGTGTGGTCTGGGAAACTTCACCACACTGGAAGCGGCCTCCGGAGACTTTGCCGCGATTTTGTGTGGTCGTAACGCGGTGCAGATTTCACCGGCACAAACGACAAAACTGAATTTTGAGGAACTTGCCGAAAGGCTCCGAGTCACCGGCGAAGTCAAGTTTAATGATTATCTTTTGCGCTTTCGCACCGGCGACTTTGAGCTGACTGTTTTTCAGGACGCCCGATCCATTATTCGCGGCACTAATGAAATCAAGACGGCGCGATCGCTTTACGCCAAATACATAGGAAACTAAACTCAATATGCTTCGAGCCAACGTACGACAATATCAGGGCAAACACCTGCTGGGCTTTGTTGCCGCATTACTCTTAATTGCCGCTTCAGCTCCAGTCACTTATTCAGGACAACCTATCATTTGGGAAACGAGTGGCCGCGCCGAGTTGCTGAAAGGTGACGCGCGCGGCGTTTCTATTAGCGACACCGGCATGCTGATGCTGGCGCCTCGTCTAAATGAAATATTCAACACCGAGCAGGCATTTGTTTGGTCCAGTGCCGTCGATGCGCAGGGCAATGTTTATCTTGGTACTGGTCACGATGGAAAAATCTATCGCGTGTCTAGCGAAGGCCGCGGCTCGTTGCTCTATGACGCGGCGGAGTTGGATGTAACCGCGCTTGCCGCTGCTCGAGACGGCGCCATCTATGCGGGGACCTCCCCCGACGGAAAAGTTTATCGCATCACTTCGGATGGACATGCTGAAGTCTATTTTGATCCGGGGGACAAATACATTTGGTCACTGGCAATTCTTGCAGACGGGTCGCTGGCGGTGGGCACCGGCGACAGTGGCAAGCTCTATCGTGTACGCGCGGCCGGCGCTAAGCCGGAGTCTTCTCTACTAATTGCTACAAATCAGACCCATGTGATGTCGCTCGCCATTACACCGCAAGGCGATTTGATAGCCGGTACAGATCCCGGTGGTCTGGTGCTGCGCATATCGCCGGAGGGCAAGGCGTTCGCCTTGTTCGACGCACACCTGCGCGAGATTCACGCGTTGGCTCCCGCGGCCGACGGCTCGATCTATGCGCTTGCCTTGAGCGAGGCCGCTTCGACGGGACGACAGCCACCGTCTCCCGCGCCAGCTCCTCAACCCGCTGAAGGAAGCGGTGTGCCGAGCACATCTGTAACAATCACGGCGATCGACGAAAGCGGTGTGCCGATTCAGCAGCCAAGTCAGCCGGCGCGTAGTCGTACTGACATATCGACTGCGCGGAGCGCGGTGTTTCGCATACTGCCGGACGGTGCTACTGATGTGATTTGGAGTTCACCTGCTATAACTGCATTCGCCATCGCTCCCGCTTTGCAACCCGGCAGCGTCTTAATCGGAACAGGGGATAAGGGACGCGTCTACTCTGTCACAAACGACGGGCGCGACACGCTCCTGCTGCAATCGAGCGAAGGACAGATTGCTTCATTCCTGGTCCGCGGGAACCAGATGTACGCAGCCTCCAGCAATCAGGGAAAACTGTTCCGTTTTGGTCCGGATTTAGTGGGTGAAGGATCGTATGAGTCGCCGGTGCGTGATGCGAAACTGACGGCGTCCTGGGGAAGAATTTGGTGGCGTGGCAGCGGATACGTCGACTTGCAAACTCGCACTGGAAACGGTGAGCGGCCCGATGCGACCTGGAGCGAATGGAGTAGTTCATATCGCGATTCCAGTGGGAGTCCGATCTCCAGTCCGCGGGCTCGCTTCATTCAGTGGCGCGCTACATTGCGATCGGCGGGACCCAGCCAAACGTGGATGGAAGATGCGAGTCTGGCCTATCTACCGCGAAACGTAGCTCCCGAAGTTCTGGCTATTAGTTCGTTACCAATCGGTGTTGGGTTGCAACAGGTGGCGCAGCTTCAGGTGGATCCTAACGTTGAGTCGTCGGGACTTGATCCATCACTGTTCGGAGCTGTTGCGCAGGTTCCGCCGCGACGGCTTTTTCAGCGAGGCGCGCGCTCATTCCAGTGGCAGGCTGAGGATCGAAACGGTGACACCTTGGAATACGCCATCTACTATCGTTCGCTAAACGAAACAACGTTTCGCCTGTTAAAGGACAAGTTACGGGATACCTTTTATACCATCGATGGCGCCACGCTGGCCGATGGGCGCTACATCATCAAGATCGTCGCATCTGATGCGCCGGACAATCCTTTGGGCCAGGCGTTGACAGGAGAGCGCCTGAGTGAGCCAGTGGACATTGATAATACGCCTCCGGTTCTGCGCGCTCTACCAACGCCTCAATCCGGCAGCGGTGGTAATCGAGTTGTTTTCGAAGTTGATGATGCGACCGGTAAGATCAAGCGGGGCGACTTCAGTCTTGATGGCGCGCCATGGACTCCAGTGTTTCCCGAAGATGGAATTGCCGACAGCGGGCATGAACGGTATTCTGTAGGTCTACCGGCCCTGGTGCCTGGGGAACACACCATTAGCCTGCGCGCCTTTGATGGCAGCGGGAATGTGGGAACGCTGAGCGTGACGTTGCGGCGTTAGCCAAAGGTTAAGATGTGGGTTAAAGCAAACTGTTAGTTTGCGGCGCCCGTATCTCTTCTGACTCAAAAACTCGGATTACTGCACGATACCGTGCGAACTGGTGCGAAACGGTGCGAGAGCACCGGGGAATTCCCTGCTAATGTGGGTTTTTGACGCGGACTACAAGCGTAAGGCGCACTAGCATTTCTGGCACCGTTCTTGCTCGATTGAGGCTAGCGCATCTCTTACTCTCCCTCCCATGCGCGCTAATAAAGCATGAGGAGGAATGGAAATTCGATGTTCGACTTAAAGCGAAAAGTGGTGGCGGTTGTGATCGGCTGCTTCATATCGGTAGGTGCGTTTGCCCAAAAGAGGGATGATCGCCCCCCCAAGCCACCAAATACCGTGGTCGTGACACCAAAGGGAGAACGGCCACCCCCACCGAGCAACAACAACAACCGGGGTGGTGACAAAAAGCAAGGCGGTAAAAAGGGTAAAAACTAAAACGCCTACTCAGCTCATTAACGCCGGAGCGGTTGCCGCTTACGGAGAGTAAGCTGCTGAGGGCAATTGAAATAAGTGGCGAATAATTCGAAACCCGCGCAACTTTTGTTGCGCGGGTTTTGTTATTAGTCGCGGAAATCTCAGTTTTCAGATCTGAAATCCGAGAACTCATTTTTGTCCATGGAACCCGACTGGCTGTTTCGCCTGTGCTCACTATTGTTTCTTGCCAATCACGGGCGCCGGCGGATTCTCTGCCAGGAATCCACCTTCAGAAGCGTTACTCCCCGAAACAGGCCGGCTGTCTATTGCGCAGGTTCCCGACGAGTCCGCCAGTGGATTCTGATATTTAGGCACATCGACTCGTACCACTTTCAGTGAGGTATTGTTGTATTGGTCGGTGGCTGTAATGCGGATGAGATAGACACGACCATCTTCACCTCCCATCCGCTCTGCTCGTAGTCGCACGAGACGGTTTACACCTGAACCGGTCACTACCGCATCCGGTGAGAAATTGCCATCGCCCTGGGTATCTACTTCCGGCCTTTCGTCACTCGTGACGTTCACGGCAACCGCAATGGCCGCCGCCGGTGTGCAATTGTCGGAAACTGCGAGAGTGAGGCCCACATCAACCAGATTATGATTGGGTGGCCAGAGACAACTGTTCGCCACAGATGCGGTAATGACCGGAGGCTCTACATCATTGACCACGATCGTTTGCGAACAGGTGGCGATGTTGTTTGATGTATCCGTGGCCTTCCACGCGATGATCGTTGTGCCCACCGGGTAGGGAGCATTCAATGGCTGGCCGTCATTACGTGTGCCGACGATCGTATCGATCGCACAGTTGTCCGTAGCCGTCGCTATGCCGGGGTCAATTGTGGCTGAGCACAGACCCGGATCGTTGCCGGCTACGATGTTGGCGGGGCAGGTTATGACGGGATTTTCCGTGTCGTTGACCGTCACCGTGAAGCTGCAGCTGTCAGTGGCCCCGACTGAGTCTGTCGCCGTGCATTGAACGGTTGTTGTGCCCTTCGGAAAGGCTGTGCCGGAGGGTGGTGTACGACGTGGGCGTGGCAGGTTGTCGTGTACGGCGAGCACATCGGTGCCGCCACCCGCATCAGTGAGC
>JBKOZZ010000052.1:0-24716 GCA_046726155.1 Acidobacteriota bacterium | reverse complement strand
CAGTAATGGAGCATTCAAATGAGTGGTAAAGGGTTCGAAGATGCCAGACGAGAACAAACGAGTGTGCTGGCGCCGCTTGAGAGAGCGGTGCTGCGAGCACTCGCGCGCCGGATGCCAGAATGGGTAAATTCCGATCACCTGTCGCTGCTCGGACTGGTGGCTATGTTCCTGGCAGGAGTGTTCTACGCGTCGAGCGGGCGCAATCCGATGTTCCTGCACCTGGTGAACCTTTGCATATTTCTCAACTGGTTTGGCGACAGCCTGGACGGAACACTGGCTCGCTATAGAGATCGACAACGTCCCCGCTACGGTTTCTATGTTGACCACATCATAGACACGTTTGGCACCATGTTCCTGATCTTCGGGCTGGCGCTTTCCGGTTACATGACCGAGCGAGTTGCCGCTGCCGTGTTGATCGTTTTCCTCATGCTGGCAATCAACTCCTATCTGGCCGCCTACGCGCTTGGAATATTCAAGATCTCTCAATGGAAGATGGGCCCTACCGAGATCCGTTTGCTGCTTATCATCGGCAACCTTTTCCTGATCCATAGTGCGCATACCAGCATATTCGGTCACCGTTTTCTGCTTTTTGACGTTGGCGGTGTGGTCAGCACTGTCTTGATGGGAGCGATCCTGGTTTTCTCGTCCATTAAGAATACTCACACCCTCTACGAACTAGAGCGCCTGCCCGAATCGTGAATTCAGCCACAGAGTCGCAAAGAATGATTCAAGAAGGAAGATCTCATGGTTGGGAAGGGCGGCTTGCCCCCGCATGGATTGAACAGTCATTCAACGAGCGGGGATAAACCACCCTTCCCAACCTTGAGGTGTTCAGGTTAAGTGTTTTCTCTAAACCTGCGTGCCTTTGTAGCAAGTTTTCCTAACGATCAATGATTCACTGGATAAAGTTCAATGTTGTCGGCGTGCTTGGCTTTGCCTTACAGTCGGGCGCACTCTTCGTCCTTACTCATACCGCACCTCGCCTTAGTTATCTCGCGGCCACCGTCGTAGCAGTTGAGCTGGCTGTCTTAAATAACTTTATCTGGCATCAACGTTGGACCTGGAATGACCGGCCGGCGTCGAATAAAAAGGAAACTCTCCGCCGGCTTGCCAAGTTCAACATTACTACTGGTCTAGTTTCAATCGGCGGCAATCTGCTCCTGATGAATCTTCTGGTTGGACGCTTTGGCTTGCCTGTAGCCCCCGCGAACATGGCCAGCGTTGCCACCTGCTCCATTTTCAGCTTTATTCTCGCCGACCGGATTGCGTTTGACCTGGATGAGACATCCGTACTGCGAAAACCGTGACAGTGACCTCAAAACAGGACGGTCTCAAGTGGACGACAGGACTTTGGCCTCCGGTGCACGGTAAGTCTTTGACTTACCAAAGATCGCTGCCACTAACTTTTCCGATCTGTGACCCGAATCTTATGATCGGACACCTTCAAGGATTTCAACGAGGCCCCGGCAAGTCTGAGACTTGCGCGCATCGGTGGTCTAAAATCTTATCTTAGTTATCGAGAATCGTAGGAGTGCTGACGACCAAGGGCGCTTGACGTTCCGCTCAATTCCCGCGTACAAAATTATGAATGATAGAATTGCAAACAGGTGATCCGGCAGTAGCTTCCATGGCCCCAATGGCTATCGAAACCTTCGATCTCCTCCGTCGTTTCCAGGATTTTGTAGCCGTTGACAACCTCAACCTTAAAGTCCGTCGCGGAAGTTTCTTTGGATTTCTCGGCCCCAACGGCGCAGGCAAATCTACCACCATAAAAATGCTGACCGGTTTGCTGGCTCCGACCAGCGGCAAGATTCGGGTGCTCAGCCGCGATCTTTCCGAGCAACCTTTGGAAGTGAAACGAAGAATTGGCGTGGTTCCTGAGGATCTGAATCTGTTTGAAAGACTGACTGGAGCCGAAATGCTTGCCTTCACGGGAAGAATGTATGGCCTGTCAAAAACTGAGATTGCCCAACGCTCGACAGAGCTTCTGGACCTCATGGAACTCCGCAACGAACCTCGTAAGTTGATTGTTGAATACTCTCATGGGATGAAAAAGAAACTTTCTCTGGCGTGTGCTTTAATTCATCGGCCGGAAGTTCTTTTTCTCGATGAACCCTTTGAAGGTATTGATGCGATCGCCTCGCGCACGCTCAAGGATCTGCTCTCCCGTTTGACTGCACGTGGCCTGACAGTTTTCCTGACCTCCCACGTGCTTGAGATTGTGGAGCGGCTCTGCAGTGATATCGCGATTATCTCGCAGGGCAAGCTGCTTGCCGCGGGTTCCCTTAATGAGCTGCGAAAAGGAATCCAACTTGAAGACGATGGGGCACAGAAGGGACCAATCTCGCTGGAAGAGTATTTCATTCACGTAGTTGGCGGCGAACGCAGTACCGGTGAAGAAGAAGTCTTGCAGTGGCTGGCGTAGAGTAGAACCTCAATCATTGCCGTCGCTCCGGACCCTTTTCAAGATCCAGATTGACCACGAAATCTTGTGCCGGGCCTGTTACTGGCATTAGTATCTGGCCCTGTTAGAAGAGCGTCTCACAGCGAGCGAAGATCTTGCCTAACAGGCACGACGCCCTCAACCCATCGTTAATGCCGGCGCCGGCCGAGTACCAACTATGTTCAGTGACCAATGAGGAGAGTGCTCTGCACAGCTGGCCATACCACTCAACGGAAATGGGATTACGCATTCACTTAAGCTCATTACCGTCGGTGTTGGCCAAGTTCACAACAAGTTAATTGACCGTCGGGCAGAGTTATCAGCCCAGCCGGCCACAGACTTCACGGAGGTAAGGTATGGAATACTTCAAACGGCTGGGCAATTTTTGGTTCCCTGACTTGATGGCATTTTGCTGGTTACTCCTCGCGCTCCCCGCTTTGTATTTTTTTCAGACAACCATACATGAAGGTACGCATGCCTTCGCCGCATTTGCGGTCACTGGGAGTTTTCCCAAGCTCGCGCCCTTCCCGCATAGCACCTCCAGCGGCAGCTTCCTCAACGGAGTGACGATCGGAGACGCTTCAACGTCCGTCAGCGTTGTCGAACGAACAGCTTGCGATACTCCGACTCCTGTACGTCGCACCAGGATGGCAGGATTCCCGGCGGCGCCGCAATTCGTCGACCTCTTCCTCATTGTCGTCTTCGCGTTGATATTCTTCTTTACGACATTTACGAATCCCTTCATTCGCTTTGTATTGCGCATCTGGTTTCTCGCCGCCTGCCTCGATTTCGGATACAACACCATTAGAGGTCTGGTAGCCGGTTGCAACATTGCCGCGGACTGGAGCAAGTTCATGGTCTGGAGCGATATTAACCCGGGCCTGTTTGCTCTGATGACGTGGATCTTTTGGTTGGTAATGCTCTCCCACTTTGTTTGGGTTTACTGGTCTGGATGGGGCCGGGAAACGGTGCCAAGCACCGGCTTTTGGGACTACCGATGGATTGCGTTCGTCCTCGGTATTCTGTCGTTAATTGCGGTGTTGCTTTCCATCTTCGTCAACGATCCGAGCATCGACAAGAGTTCGTTCGCGTTCATCTCTCTATTCGTGGTCCAACTCCTGGCGCTGTGCTGGTACTGGATCTACTTCGGTCTGACCTTCAAATACAAGGAAACGTGATCCGTTTACCCCGTGACACAGGATACGGCCAGACAGATCGGTTACTGGGATCGAGTAGCTAATCAGAAGCTATTCTCGCATCCGCTGCGGCATGAGTGGCTTGCGCGCTATTCAAAGCAACGGCCCAGCATTCTCGATTACGGGTGTGGCTATGGACGCTCGCTGGCAGAACTTTCCGCGGCGGGCTATAAAAATGTCGTTGGCATTGATTTCTCAGAGCAGATGCTCGCGCGGGCGCGCCTGGAAGTGTCGGATCAAAGGTTGATCAGAAATGACGGACGCCGCTTACCTTTCAAGGACAATTGCTTCGACGTAGTGTTGCTCTTTGCTGTCTTGACCTGCATACCTGATGGTAAGGAGCAGCGGATTATCCTGGCTGAAGCACAGCGAGTGTTGCGGACTGGAGGATTGCTCTACATGAGCGACCTGTTAGTTAACAATGACCAGCGCAATCGCGAGCGTTATGAGCAGTACGCTGAGGTCTATGGCTGCTATGGAGTATTTGAACTTCCGGAAGGCGTCATCGTGCGACATCACCAAAGAGAGTGGATTGAGGAAATAACAAGTTCGTTCCAGCAATTGGAGTACGAACCCTTCACTGTGATTACGATGAACGGGAATGCATCGGCAGCTTTTCAATATTTGGGCCGCAAACCGGTTTGACGTGCGTTACAACTTCCAGGTGACCGGCACTTGTCCCGGGAAACTTGTCAACTCGCAAGAGGTTTTGTATTTGTCATTTCCCAAGATCTTAATCAGAACCGGGAGCAGTAGCGACCGTGCAATAACTGCGCGTTGCCGTGTCATGAGGTCAGTACCACCTCGCGGTAGCGGGTGGGTCTCGTTCTGGATGGATCGGTCCGCCCGCTAATCAACCTGTTGATTATTTAACTCCCCATCGAGGACCCACCCGCTACCGCGAGGTGGTACTGACCTCATGACACGGCAACGCGCAGTTATTACACAGTAGCTACTGCTCCAGGTTCTGATAGGTGGAATGAGTCCAACGCGCCCGCGATTCTCGCGCCCGCGCCAATTTAGAACTCTCTGGGTCCGTAGTACGAAATGGGCCAAGGAACCTCTGGAAGAAACCCGTTTTAGGGATTACAAATGGATCGCTCTTGGCTTGGGAATAATGTCAGCGATTGCTCTTTTGTTCTGTTGGATAGTTAGCGATCCGGACATTGATAAGAATACTTTTCTGTTTGTGACAGAGGTGGTGCTTCAGTTTCTGGGACTGATCTTCTACGCCTTATATTTTTGGTGGACCGTCACCTACAAGGAAGAAACGTAAACGGGTTGTAAGATGTCCCGAAGGACCACGAGCGCATCGGTCACTGCTACGGCACTTCCACGATCAATTCACGACCGAAAGTAAAGTTAGGGCGCTTGCGGCCCTTGAGATATTTCGCTGCTGTTTGTGAAAGGGCGGTGATGAGAATTGGCAGTGCGATGGTTGCGTCGCAATTCACGTAAGCGCTGTGAGCGCCTCGAGCCAGTTTTCCGTAAATCAGTCCCTCATCAAACGAGACCGCATTGGATCGACCACCGGGATGCGGAGCGTCCGTGGTGATCTGAATCGCGTACTTGTGTCCCTGGTGGTGGTTCTTGAGGATAAACGAAGAAACCTCGGTTTGCTGAACAAAACTCTTCGGTGTTCCGCCACCAAGATTGATGACACCTGTAAGACGCGCCCGCGCCGTAATGTTTGTCATGTCTAGCACATCCTGGACGATGTCAAACATGAAGTTGTTTTTCTTTTCAAAACGCGCGGCGGCAATTCCCACAGCGATGCCGCTATCGGCAATGGCCGGACAGAAAATCGGCACTCGCGCTTTATATGCTGACGTAAGGACGCCATCTTCGGTGGCAATCTCAGCCAACTCTCGGCCGAGCAGATGGAGAAATTCGCGTGTCGAGTAAGGACGTGACTGGTCGAGCTGATTGGTAAAGCCGCCGACCCATTCATTGGCTTCCCGATATTCTTCATCGCTGGCGAGCAGGTCCCACATCCGGCTTATCTGCGACGCGTCCAGTTCGGCGTCTGTCATGTTGGGATGCGCTTGAAAGTGGTAGCGACCGAGCGTTTCATGCAAATCATGAAAGAGCAATGAACCGGAGAGCACCAGCACATCAACGAAGCGGTTCTTGATTACGTAAGCGAGCAGACGACGCATGCCAGCGGGTATCAGGGCCCCGGAGCCGGCAACAATAATCGTTGTATTGTCGCCAAGCATGTCGAGCCAGATGCGGTGAGCCTCAGCGAGCTGGCGGCCACCAAAGCCGGCGCCCTCCATCTTTTCGAGCAAACCGGCAACGGATCGGTCGCGATCGACTTGAACTGGCCGAGTGGGCGTCGTGAGGTATTTTGATGCTTTGGGTTTTCGCTGCGTAACCATAAAACTTGTCAACCTCTCAGATTGTAAAACGATTGCTGGTTCACCTCAGGCCAAATAAGCAAAGTAATCAAAAATCGGTGCGGCGCCGTGAGCGCGTTTTCGCTCCATTAACGGAAAGATAGGTGTAGGCGTCGTAACGTGACTCATAGAACTGCGCCAGCTCAGCACCCTCGGCCTCGGTTAACTCCCCGTCCTTGACCCGCTGATTTATCAAGCGCCGGAAACCATCGTGCAGCAGGCTCTTCTCATAACGCGCGCGCTCTGTTGCTGCGCCGACAGTCGTGCCGCGGATCACCTTCTTAATCAGATAGCCCTCGTCATCAATATAGATATGAGCCTCATTCGGCGTGCCAAAAAGGTTGTGATTGTTTCCCATCACCTCCTGATAGGCGCCCACCAGCAGAAATGCCAGGTAATAGGTTTCACCGGGAATCAGTGAATGGAGTTCAAGCACTTGTTTGACGTCGTGCAAATCCACAAACTTATCTACCACGCCGTCAGAATCGCAGGTGATGTCGCAAAGCGTCGCGTATTCCGTGGGTGCTTTGTTCAGGTAATGAATCGGCACGATCGGAAAAAGCTGGTCCAGTGCCCAATGGTCGGGAACCGAACGAAACACCGAAAAGTTCGTTAAATACTTGGCGCATAACAAGCGGCGTAGATCGTCAAATTCTTCGGAAACATACTTCGCCTGCTGGGCATACTTGTCCGCGCGTTCGCAAATGTCCCAAAACAGCACTTCACCCTTGGCGCGATCCTCGAGGGAAACCAGACCAAGGTTGAAAAGCGTGAACAGCTCTTCGCGGTGTTCCAGCGCATCGTGGTAATACTCGCGATAGTTCTTTACCGTTATTGACGCTCTCAGATCGCCCAGTTCAGTGACAACTTGCGGATCGTCGTCGTCGATCTCGATCGGCGTGATGTCTTCAACTATAGTTTCGATTTCGTCCTGTACGTTTGTGATCAAGAGAGCGTGATAGGCGGCCAGGAAGCGTCCCGACTCCTGGATAATTGTCGGATGGGGCACATTTTCATCATCGCAGACTTGCTTGATCGTATAGATTACGTCGTTCGCGAATTCCTGGGCACTGTAGTTGGCGGATGAGTCAAACGCCGTTTTGGAGCCGTCGTAGTCGACAGCCATGCCGCCGCCGACGTCGAGAAGATCGACCGGCACTTTCATCTGGTAGACCTTCGCATAAACGCGCGCCGCCTCTTTCATGGCGTTCTTGATTCGCTTGATGTCGGTGAGTTGCGAACCAATGTGAAAGTGCAGCAGCTTCAGCATGTCAATGCGATCCACCTGTTCAAGACGGCGGATAACTTCCAGCATCTCGGTCGTAGTTAGCCCAAATTTTGCGGCCTCTCCGCCCGACTTTTCCCAGCGGCCGGAGCCTTTCGAGTAGAGCTTGACGCGCATCCCGAGAATAGGAGAGCCACCGCCTTCGTTCCGGTCAGCGACGTTCAGCACATGATCAAGCTCGCTGAGTTTTTCAATCACAATCACTACCCGCTTGCCACAGCGCGCCCCGGCAAAGGCCAGCTCGATAAACTCTTCGTCCTTGAAACCATTGAGTACCAGCAGACTATCGGCTGTTTGTTCCAGGGCGAGGGCTGCGTAGAGTTCTGCTTTGGAACCTGCCTCGAGACCAAAGTCGTAACGCGAGCCTTCGCGCAAGTACTCCTCAACCAGCGACCTTTGCTGGTTGACCTTCATCGGATAGACACACATGTGCGCGCCCTGGTATTCAAATTCTCGGATGGAACGACTGAAGGCGCGTTGTAGTTTCCGGACCTGGGCGGCGACTAGTTGAGGAAAGCGCAGGAGAACTGGCGTGCCAATGCCGCGCCGGGCCAGATCATCGATAATCTCTTTTAGATCTGCCGAACGGGTGTCACCTTCGGCGGGTCGGACAATTAGGTTTCCCTTGCGATTTACGTCAAAGTATCCTGCGCCCCAGTTTTCGATGCCATAGGTTTCAAGCGTGTGCTCAATTGCCGTGGTCAATTCGCGGTCTCCTGACTAGCCTGCGGAAAAACTCGAATGTTCTTGATTCTTGAAGCCAAAGCGTAGTTATACACATCCCGAGCTCGAGTTAGCGGAGAATTTCTGGATGGGACGCTTGGTGCCGCAATGTAACAGAAAACACGAAGTCGGTCTATAACTTTTTTGTTTCGATTTACTTTTCTTAAATCCTTAAACCACGCGCTAAAAAGGAGTTACTGACCAAATGAGCGTCATCTTTACGAGAGTTGCGGCAAAAGCCTTGACATAGGCAGCGGCCAAACTATAATGCACACTTTTTTACGCGCTCGTCGCGCTATGACGCTCGGCTCTTTCCTTAGCCAGTTCCGGCTTCCGCAACACTTCGCGCCAACAAACACTCCGGGGCGAAGAGCACCCCTAACACTCCCTTTTCCAATTAGGAGAACTCATGAATGCAAAGACTGTCTTGAAATATGCCTCTGATCAGGGGGCAAAATTTGTTTCTATCCGATTTACCGATCTGCCCGGTTCCTGGCAACACGTAAGCTTTCCCATCGGCGAGCTTGGCGAAAGCCAGTTCGAAGATGGCTTCGGGTTCGATGCCTCATCAATTCGCGGCTGGGCTGCGATTCATGAGTCAGATATGCTGCTGGTTCCCGATGCGTATCGAATGTGGATGGATCCCTTTGCGGACCACCCAACCCTATGTCTTATCGGAAATGCCGTCGATCCCATTACCAAGGAGGGCTATCCCTACGATCCGCGGTCGGTGGCCGTACGCGCGGAGAACTATTTGAAGTTCACCGGCCTGGCAGACACGGCTTATTTTGGACCGGAAGCGGAATTCTTCGTTTTCGACTCGGTGAAGTTTCATAACGAACAACAGTCGGCTGGTTATTCGATCGATTCCGACGAAGGTCACTGGAACACTGGTCGCGACGCGAATGAATTCCAGGGTAGTAATCTCGGCTACCGGATTCGTCCGAAAGAAGGTTACGTGCCCGTTCCGCCGACCGACACGCTTAGCGATCTGCGTTCCGAGATCTCGTTAACGCTGGGAAAATGCGGCGTAACGGTGGAATGCCATCACCACGAAGTCGCTACCGCCGGGCAGTGCGAAATTGACTTCCGCTTCTCAACGCTGCTGGGCACCGCCGACAATCTACAGCTATTCAAATACGTAGTTCGCAATACTGCATTCCAATATGGCAAGGCAGCGACATTCATGCCGAAGCCTCTTTTTGGCGACAACGGATCAGGAATGCATTGTCACCAATCTTTATGGAAAGGCGAAAAACCGCTGTTCTCCGGGGACGGCTATGCCGGCCTTTCTGAAATGGCTCGTTTCTATATCGGTGGGCTTTTGAAACACGCCGCAGCTGTGGTCGCATTCGCGGCGCCCACAACTAACAGTTACAAGCGCCTGGTACCTGGATTTGAAGCGCCGGTTAACCTTGCTTATTCGGCGAGGAACCGGTCGGCAGCGATTCGCATTCCAATGTTCTCAACCAATCCAAAACTAAAGCGTTTGGAATTCCGGCCGCCAGATCCATCCTGTAACGCCTACCTGGCTTTCTCGGCTATGGTGCTGGCCGGACTTGACGGAATTCAGAACCGGATTGATCCGGGCGAGCCACTCGAAAAGGACATCTACGATCTCTCGCCGGAAGAACTCAAGGATGTTCCCACTCTGCCCGGCTCACTGGACGAGTCGTTGAAAGCGCTCGAGGCCGATCACGATTTCCTGCTGAAGGGTGACGTATTCAGCCAGCAGCTGATCGAGCGTTGGATTGCTTACAAACGCGATAAGGAGATCACTCCGCTGCGCATGCGTCCCCATCCGCTGGAGTTTTCACTTTATTTCGATATTTAGAACAAGAGTCCGGATTCGTGTCATGAGGTACCCCTCGAGCTAATCGCGAGGGCGGGTGAAAACTCAGGCTCAACTCCTTGGAGTGCGCCGGCCTGGCGGCGCTTTGGCCTGATGTTAGATGTCGAAGCTTTTGTGGTTGAAAGGTTGGTTAATAAAGCGGCGCGGGGCCGCCGCCGGCCAAAGCGCCGCCAGGCCGTCGCACTCCAAGGTGTTAACGCTGAGTATTCACACAGTCTCTACCGCGAGGTGGTGCTGACTTCATTGACATTACTCCAGACTCATGACTCATCTGGCGTACTATGTCCGCGTGCAGAATCTCGAGGCGAAAGTTGAATCCTTAATTCGCGTTCTGCCTGACGATAGAGGCGCGCGGCTTTTTTTAGAACGTCTCTCAAACGAGCAACCGCGCGCATACCAAAAATTACTCCGCGACCCTGCTTTGCTTTCCGATGCCCTGACGCTGGCGGCCTGGAGTCCGCTGCTGGCGACTACATTGGAGCAGAATCCCGACTACTTATCCTGGCTCAGGCGCGAGCGCGCTGACGTTCGAGTCAGAACTCGCGACCAGCTCAAGGAGTCGCTGGGACGCTTTGCACTGACAAACTCATCATTGAGTCCGCAAGTGTTGTTTGCGCGATTCCGCCGCCGCGAGCTCCTGCGCATCTATCTCCACGACGTCCGGCGTGCCCAGACGCTGGTTGAAACAACGGAAGAGTTATCAAACCTTGCCGATGCGATTCTCGATTATGCATTGAGTTTGGCTCGACAGGACCTCGACAACCGCTACGGTGCGCCGCTCCGCGATGAGCGAGGTCGTATTGCCACCGCCGAGTTTTGTGTGATTGCCCTCGGCAAGCTCGGCTCGGACGAGCTCAACTATGCTTCAGACGTCGACCTGATCTTTGTTTACTCCGACGATGGAACAACCTCAGGTTCTGGTGAGTGGGGTAAACTCAGCAACCGCGAATACTTTGTCAAACTTTCAGAAACTATCAGCAAGTTGGTCGGCCAGCCGGCGGGTGAAGGCGCGGCCTATCGTGTGGATCTACGTTTGCGGCCCCACGGACGCGATGGCGCACTCGCTTGTTCCCTTGGCGAAGCAATTAAGTATTACGACAAATCGGCGCAAGCATGGGAACGTCAGGCCTTGATTCGCAGCCGGGCTGCGGCAGGTTCTAGTTCACTTTTTTCAAGGTTTGCAGCGGCGGTGCAACCGTGTATTTACCGTGCCGATATTTCAGTTAAAGACGCTCTGGAAAGTGTTCGGTTGGCAAAACAGAAAATCGACCGAAACGTCGAACGGCGCAAAGCCGGCTTTAACGTGAAACTTCAGCGCGGCGGAATCAGGGAAATCGAGTTCATCGCGCAGGCGCTGCAGTTGGCGCATGGAGGCAGCGACGAATGGCTGCGCGTCACTCACACGCTGATAAGTTTGGGCCGGCTCGCGGACCGGAATCTCATTTCGGAACAGGAGCGTTCAGAACTGTCCGAGGCTTACGTATTTCTGCGCACGCTCGAGCACCGTTTGCAGATGGAGCATGGACTGCAAACTCACACGGTACCGCAACTTGCAGCACAACAAACGCTCGTTGCCAGACGCATGGGCTTTTCTGGCACGAGCGCACTAAATGATTTCGAGAACATGCTGAGGCTGCACACCAACAACGTGCGCAAGGCTTACGATCGGGTCTTTGCAGACGATGAAAGCGGTGTGGTCGCGAAACGTCGCGAGAGAGCGCTGGCGGGTGTGGGGTTGGAGGATCATGGACCAGGCGATGATAAAGTTCGGGATGAAGTTAGAGATGAAACCCGCATCCTCAACGGCGCTGCCAGAGTTTTCATTTTACATTTGAAACTTGCACCGCTGGAAGCGCAACCGGCGAATGTGGAATCGCTGACGCGCCTGCTCGGCGAGACAGTGCATAAGTCGGCCAACCGGCACCGCGCCCTGATGCTGACCGCCCGAGTCGCTGCATCGCTGGAGAAATCCCACTGGCAGATGGATCTGTCTGAAAATAATCTCGCCGCCCTGGTGCGTCTTTGTGGGGTCTCCGAGTTTTTTGGGGAAATGATGGCGGGTAACCCATCGCTGATTGGCTCGCTGGGAAATGAGAGGCCGCTGCCTCGTCGCCGAGACTACCGCGCCTTGTTGCGAGCTAGTATCGACCCCGAGAAGAGTTTTTCCGCCGAACTTTCAGCTTTGCGCCGGGAGTGGTCAAGATTACTTATTGAGATCGGAGCTGAAGATGCCGCCGAAAAGATTTCTCTTTTGGAGTCGAATGAACTTCAGACCGAGCTCGCCGTGGCAAGTATTAATGTTGCTTACCTCATGGCGCGCCGCGAGATGGCCCGACGCTTTGGCCCGCTGAAGGGAGGCCCACGCCTCGGCATTCTCGCCCTTGGCCGGCTGGCCAGTGGTGGCGTGGATTATGGATCAGACCTCGATATAGCTATCGTCTACGATTCCCTGGTTTCGTCGCCTGTCGCTATGCTCACCCAGGATGAAGCATATGCCCGTCTGGTCGAGTTAATGATCACGGCGCTCTCCAGCGTGACTCGGGAAGGTTATCTTTATCGAGTTGATCTCCGTCTGCGTCCTAATGGAAAGAATGGTCCACTGGTCATCAGTTCTGAAGGCTTTCTCGAATATGTGAGACAGCACAGCGTGGTGTGGGAGTGGCTTGCGTACGTAAAGCTTCGTGCAGTCGCCGGCGATCTGGAATTGGGCAGAATGGTCGAAACGCATGCCAGGCACGCCATTCACGAAAAGGCCCACGAGATCAACTCAGATGAGTTAAGACAGGAAACGCGCCGCGTGCGCGAGCGACTCGAGCGGGAGAAGGGAAGGATCATTGGTCAGAATGGGCGTCACGGTGAGGGTCGCAATGGCGGACGTAAAGGCGGGCGACACGCGACCGACATTAAGTATTCAGCGGGTGGCATGCTCGACGTGTACTTTGCGGTTCGTTACCTTCAACTTCGCGACGATGTAGCCGATGAAGGCGAGGATCGTTCGACGCTCGCAACTCTGGAACGACTGGTAGGCAACGGTTCCTTAGATACTCGCGACTATGAAGCACTCAGTAGTGGCTATGAGCTTCTTCGTTCTGTAGATCATCATCTGCGACTTATTGTGGGGAAAGTCGCAGCCCTGCCATCAACGGATTATCCTGCGTTTAAGGAAATCGCAAAGCGGCTTCGATTCAAAACTCCCGCAGAGCTGAGCGAAACTTTGCGCGAACGAATGAGCGCGATACGTGAGGCTTACGATCGGATTACGGCAATAGGATTAACCTAAGGTCTGATCGAGTCAGCAGGTTGCTTTTGATCCCTTAACCGTTGAATTTTGATGGACCAGCGGGGGCGAGCCCACCTTCCTAACCACGAGCTGATTACCGTAGAGCATTGAGCGCTAATCCTTGAGAGACTTTTAACGTGGACATTGAACCGGCAAGCCAAAGAGGCTCTCAGGTTTGGAAGGTGGGCTTGCCCCGCCGGTCTTCCCATAGCAACAGTTTCTAAGCCACTGTCTCGCCACTGACCGCCTCATACCAGCAGCGTGTGCACCACCGGTGCGTTGTTTGGCGATCCGCCGCCTGATAGTCAGCCGATGCCGGCAACCGTTTCACCACTTCCCGTTCCTCGTCGCTTAGTTCATTCCAGCTTCGTAAAGCTTGCTCGTGACATCGAGGACATATGCTGTCGGTGTTCACCGTGATACTACCTCCTGTAATGCAAGCTGATAGCTTGCGCGGCAACTAACAGTTTGCGTTACGATTGTTGAATCATAACGCAACAAAAATGCCTGTTTACGTACCATTCTCAATCGTGTAACTTATCTTTAGGTGCCGGTGTTTGCAACGGATCGCACATCCGAAGCATCCACAAATTGAGCTGGTTGCCCGGGCGATTAGGACACGGATAAGGGACAGAAAATGTTTCGAATAAAAGCTTCATACACAGGTCAGTTGGAACTGAAAACCACTTTGGAGCGCGCCCGCGAGTTTTTTGGCGAGCTGCGAAACTTCGCCGACCTGATGCCGGGAATTGAAGGGATTCGCAAGGAGTCCGGTGGCATTATGCGTTGGATCGTGCGCGCCGAAGTGCCGGTTATCGGCTCGCTGCAGGCAAGCTTCGCCGTACGCAAGACTGAAGATCGACCGGAGCGACTCGAGTGGTCGCCAGCCGGCTCGGAGAATAAAAACTATCTGCGATACGCCGCGGCTTTTGAGGTACGTGGGCATAACGTTTTGATTAAGATCTCCCAACATGTAGAACTTCGTCGTTCGCATGCGAGAGACTTGCATCGCCTGGCAGCTCTGGTTGGTGAGGGGGCGATCAGCTCGGAAATGCAGAAACGTGTTGGCGAAATGATTCGCACGTTTCTGGAGCGCGCCCAGGTGAAACTTGAAGGCGAATCGACTGTCGAGCAAGAAGCAACCTCGTAGGACAGGCATTCCTGCCTTTGCGTTCGGTTTCCTTATCAATCCGAACACAACCCAAAGATTTTCCATTTCTCATTTGACATTTTTCATTTGCCATTTGCAGGGAGAGATGCGTGCTTGCAAGGTGACATGACGCTGAGCAGTCATTGCACGATTCAAGTTTCTACTCCGCTCGCTTTTTCAAATGTCAAATGAGAAATGTCAAATGAGAAATGGAAAATCTCTTCTCTCTAACGGCAGGAAAATCCGACCCATCTCTTACCTGTGCCTGTAGCTAATCATATTCGCAAACATGCGATAAGCTCCCGGCACACCCGCGCGCAACGCCCGATACCAAACCATGCTCGTGTAGATGTAATTTCCCTTGCCATAAGAAGCCACCAACAGCCCACCGTTCAGTGGTGCTTCGCCCGGGTCGTTAGTCGAAAACAGCGCGCGATAGTGCTGGTCCCACTCCTTCGGATAATAAAGTCCGCGCTCCTGAATCCAGTTCGCAAAATCAGCGGCAGTAATTCGGTTAGGCGTGTTCAATAAGGGATGACGTGGCAAGAGAAACTTGATTGGTGCGGTTTCGTCCGTTACGCGTTCGTCACCGAGAACAATTCGGTAAGGAGCAAGCTGAGGACGATTTTTGCCGGCATCAGGATTCCATTCATTCGACTTGTGATAGAAAACAATCAGCGTCCCGCCCGCATTCGCGAATTCCAATAAACGAGAATTTGCTGCGATCAATTCCGGATGCGCTTCATAACCGCGGTTGTCAATGACAATTGTGTTGTACCTCGAGAGGTCAGCGCTCTTAATTTCGTCAGTGGTCAACTCTTTGGATGTCACGCTGAGCGCCGCGAGGGAGTGCTCCAACGTTTGGTCAAAGCTGGGAACATAACCAACGCGCAAGTTTGGGGTGACTCGAGCGGCGCTATACACCACCGGCACCATTCGCTTCGTGACTAAGTCGGTTGAGTCGAGAGCCTTGATGGAGAATTCCACCGAGCCTGAGGTTCTCAGTTCCCTAAGAGTTTCCCGGTCGGGTCTGGCACTCGGAATAGCCAACGTGTCCTCGCGTTTCTCGTTTGGTCCCAGGACAAGTTGATAGAGCACGCCACGGGTGTGACCGGAGCTGGAGGCTCCTATTTCCACAGTTCCGCGAAATGGCACTGCCAGATGATTCACCAGCGTGATCTTGAACGCGTCACACCCGCCCAGCGTCTCTTCTGTTCGCACGCAGGGCGAGTGCGAGATGCTTTTGATCTCTACGGCAGGCACAACCTGTAACGCGAGTTCTGCGCGCATCGAGAATTTAGCGCCATCGATTTCCAGTTCGGCGATAGCCTCGAAATGTTTGCCAAGGAAAAGTCCATCGTAGAGATGTTCTTCCTGTGGCACCGTCAACGAAGTAGTCTTCGGCGGCGTGTTATCGACTGTCACAATAGTTTCGGTGTCTGGCAGCAATATGTCCGCCGCCTGCGGGCGCACGTTCTCGCCCCCGCCATTGAATCGGAGATCCTCTACGTGGACACCGCGCACGCCTGGGTTAGCTAGATCGATCGAGAACGTGGACTGGACGCCTGGTACCAGCACAGAACTGCGTGAGCTCAGCGTCAAAGAAATGCCGGTAGCGATTCCCAGCGCCCGGTCAGCGCGCGATTCAAATAAGCGAATGCGGTCAGGATCTTCCGTCAGGAACGTAGGAACACCCCTGCTTGCGCGCCAACCAACTAAGACTGCGAGCACTCGATCCGGTCGATCGAGAAAGTTGCTCAACGGGCGCCCCTCAATCTTTGGCGGCGTCAACTCGGCAGCTAATGCCGCTGGCAGTTCGAGTCCGGCCAGGGGAGTAACGGCATTTGGCGGCAAAGTCGGAACAGCGGCAGCCTGGCGCAAGAGCCGGTAGCGAATCAGCGGCAGTTTGCCCGCCTCAATCCGTCGCGTTCGCATTAACTCTGTAATCGACTTTGGCCAGGGTCCCTGGGTGGCGTGTTGCTGGAGAGCTGTGAGCGCTTGTTCCGCGAATGATGTTCCGCGTATGGGATCGACTTCGTTTGGATCAATAGCGAACACTTTGTCAGGTTCGCCTGCAGATTTCTGCGCATTTGCGCCGAAGATGCGCAAGAAGAGTCGTTGCGCCTGCCAGGGCTTAACATGATTCAATTGCTCAGGAAACCGTTTGGGATCAGCGGCCGCCTCGAAGGCTTCAATTATCAGCCGGCCGGTCGCCTGATGATGCCCATGACCGCTGGTGGTGTCGTGATTGGTGATGATTACATCCGGCCGCAGTTCACGAATCTTCAGGACCATTCGACGCAACGCTTCATCGTGGCCCCAAACTTTGAACGCTTCGTCCGCTGATTTCGAATATCCAAAATCCTTCAGACCCAGAAAGTATGGCTCGGAGCCCTGGATCTGCGCAGCCTTCATTGTCTCCTGCGCCCTGATTACGCCGAGCTCCTCGTAGAGCTCAGGACCTACTGCGTTCTGCCCGCCCTCTCCATAAGTTGAAAACAAACTGACTGTGTGCACGCCATTCCTGCGTCTCAGGACGGTCAAGGTTGTGCCGTCTTCATCGTCGGGATGCGCGGCCACACACATTACAGTCCAGGGGCTGGTCAGATCGAGTAGCGCCTGATGAAGCTCGGCCTGGTTAGCCGACTGGTTAATAGCTTGAGTTGCTGGTGCCGGCGTAGGAGAGGCTGGCGGCGTTTGTGCAAAATTCGTGAACGAAGCCGATACAATTGCAACCGCACCCAGGAGAACCAAGAATTGCCGAACAACTCGCAACAGTGACCGGAATTCAAGAGCCCGTTTTAGCGAGCGAAAGCCGCTTTGCTTGTTCATCATGATTTTACTGGTGACGCCAACTGTTAGTTTTCACGCAAGCTAACGGCTTCTAGAGCTCAATTTCGTATCCATCCGGGTCAGACACATAAGCGAAGGGCATTCCCGGCGTAAACTCGCCACGCTTCTTCAAAGCGCCGCCCGCCGCCACAACCTCGCTAATCGCGCTCTCGAGGTCGGCCCTATTTTTCAGTTGAAAACCAAAATGCAGGATGCCGCCGCTTGCTCCAGTCGGTTGCTCTCCATCGGACTGGTGTAGCGCGATGAGATCGTTCGAACCAGGCGTGTTGAGAAAGACGAGGTCGTTATGTGCCCAAAACTTTACTTTCATTCCAAACACCTGTTGGTAAAACCCTAACGAACGATGCAGGTCCTTAACAATGAGATGAAGGTGAGTCAATCCGCAGGTTTTGATCATGGTTTGTTGCCTCTTCTCTCAGCTTTCTAATTTCGAGTTCCGAGTTTCGAGTTTGAATACACGACAAGTGGCTCGAATCTAACTAGGAACCCGAAACTCGAAACTTTAAACCTTTAGCCCCGTAACCGTTCCAATCGCGTTGCGACCATCATAATTAATCCGATCATCAGCATCAGGACAGCGCCATATGCCGCTGCCGTTCCCAGATTGAAGTCGCGCAACTCTGAAGCAATGGCGATTGAAATTGGCCGATTGCCTGGGACAAAAACCAACACCGAAGCCACATATTCTCCCAGCGCTATGACAAAAGCCAACAGCGTCCCGGCAATAGCGCCGGGCCAGACGAGCGGCAGGGTGACGCGAGTGAATCTCTGCCACCAGCGCGCGCCCAGACTGGACGCTGCTTCCTCGAGTGCCGTATCGATCTGTTCCATGCTCGCTTGCACCGCACGCACAACCAGCGGCATGAAGCGCAGGAAGTAAACTGCGGGCAAAATCCAGAACGTGCCGACGAGAATGAACGAACCCAATAACGGCGACGGTTTTCCGTAAGCTTCGGCCAACGAAACTGCAACCACAGTTCCCGGCAACGCCCACGGCACGAGTATCAACCACGAAAGCAACCGCTTCCACCGGCGGCTTCCTTTTTTCGCCAGTAAGCCCGCCACACAAAAACTCCAAAGCAGCGCGGCCGTGGCGGCGATAGCCGACATCGACAAGCTGTTAAGAAAAACTTCACTGGCGCGTGAGTCGGAAAATAACTTCACGTAGTTGGCCATGGTGTAGGACGTGGGGAAAGTTTGCGTCGTCCAGTTTCCTTCGCGCGCAAAGCTGACAAGCACAAGCGTGGCCACCGGCAAAACGAGTAACAATGAGAAGAGAACGCCACACGCAATCGCAATCACGCGCCAAGTACCGCCGGCGATCGGCTTACGTTTTCTGGTCGAACCTTTCATCGCCGCCGCGGCAAACTTTCGCGTCCCTTCGTACCGCTGAAAGAAGAAGAGCGCGCTGAGCGAAATCACCGCAAGAATCACTGTTTCTGTTATGGCCAGGCTTGCGTCGCCGCGCTGACGGGCCGTGTAGATCTCCAGCGTAAGCACGCGCACGCCGCCGCCGAAAAGTAGTGGCGCGCTGAATGAAGCCATCGAAGTCATGAAAGTGAGTAGTGCCGCGGCGATGAGCGATGGTGTCAGCTGCGGCAAGAGGATTCTGATGAGCACGCGCAAACGGCCAGCGCCTAAACTTCCAGCGGCTTCCGCGAGAGAGGCGTCGATCCTTGCAAGGCCCGCTCCGGTCAGAATGTAGAAGAAGGGATACATCGTGTAAGTATGAAAGAGCAGGAGTGCCGGCCAGCCGCGCAGCGACCAGGGCGATTGTTCAAGATGAAAAACTGACTGGGCCAACCTCGCCAGAATTCCTGACTCGCCGCAAAGAAAGATGAAAGCAACTGTGCCGACCAGCGGTGGCAGCACCAACGGTAGAGC
Organism: Acidobacteriota bacterium; assembly: GCA_046726155.1. GTDB lineage: Bacteria > Acidobacteriota > Blastocatellia > Pyrinomonadales > Pyrinomonadaceae > PSRF01. Next base: position 5,651 of record JBKOZZ010000052.1, on the reverse strand, counting down.
AGCGAGCATGGCGAACAATCGCCGCGCTGGAAAGCTATAGCGCTCAAAAAGAAACGCGAGCGGAACACCGACCGCCGCGCAGAACAAAACCGTGAGAACAGAGACGCCGACGCTGGCAAATATCGATTGCCGGACAATATTCTGCGACAGGACCTCGCGGTAGTTAGCTAACGACCAGCCGGCGTTTCGCTCGAGCGAAGCTACGAACACATGAAGGTTTGGATAGATAACGCCGTAAAGGAGGACGACGGCAACGATGGCCCAAAGAAGGAGAGGGGGAAAAACAGCCGCGGCTTTGCCGCCTGATGTGCGGTGGCGGCTCTGTTCCTCACGCAGCAGGCTGTCTTTAGTCATATGGGCGCGGCCTGAAAACGGGAGATAGCTCTGCAGGATGAAAGAGCGGGGGCAAGCCCACCTTCCCGACCCGGAGCTTTTCAGCTTGAGTACCGACTAATGAGCTTGAACGGCACTCAAGCGATAAGAAAAAACTAAGCAACTTGGGAGAGTCTCGGCGTCAGGAAGGCGGGATTAGCACCCCAGCGGGCTGCCCGGTGGGGACCCACCTTGCCCCCGCTGGCCCCATCGACTCCAGGTTTAATGGCAAAGGTCTGTGCCTTTCCGCATATCAGGCGGCAAAGCCGCTTTCTCTAATTTTCCTGGCGCCATTTCTTCGCATCAATATTTATTCTTTGAGCAGCGAAATTCGCTCGGATGGCAACACCACAGTACGCTGATCACCGGTAGCGAGACCATCCACATCCAGCGCCAATGCTTCGAGCAGCAAGCCACCGGCATCGAGCTTTATGCTCGACGTTGCGCCGGCAAAGTTAATCTCGCGCACCGTCGCCGGCAGAGCATTTTCAAGTTTCTCGCCGGCATTTCTAATAACAAGGTGTTCCGGACGGATCGCCAGTGTGCAAGGCTGGTTGAGTGGGCCGAGATTATTATCGTTGACGGGAATGCGAATCGTGTGACCACCGTCGAGTGTCTTGAATTCGCCAATTTCAGATTTACTCGAACTCAAACGCATAACGCGGATCAAGTTATTTCGTCCCAGAAACCGTCCCACCGAGAGATGCGCCGGATGCTCATATAAGTCGCGCGGCCTGCCTGTCTGCAGGATCCGCCCGCCGACCATCACGCTGATGCGATCACATAACGCAAACGCTTCTTCCTGATCGTGCGTGACGTAGACGGCAGTCAATCCGAGGCGGCCGACTAACTCGCGCAATTCGCCACGAGTTTCCTCGCGCAAGGTAACATCAAGATTTGAGAGCGGCTCATCGAAGAGCAGCAACGCCGGTTCAATAGCAATGGCGCGCGCAATTGCCACGCGCTGTTGTTGACCACCGGAGAGTTCATCAACTCTGCGCTTCTCATAACCCGGAAGCTGCACGAGCTCCAGCGCGGCTTTGACGCGATCTCTAATTTCGGGATTTGACTTGTGGCGAGCGCGCAGGCCGAAGGCAACGTTTTCGAAAACATTCAGGTGCGGGAAGAGCGCGTAATTTTGAAAGACCATGCCAAAGCCGCGACGTTCGGCGGGCAGAGTTGTGATGTCGCGTCCTTCAAACTCAATCGTGCCGGCGACTGGCTTTTGAGTCTCATAACTGACGGTTGTGCCAGTAGCGTTTTGAATATTCAGTGTGGAATTAACCGACGTTGTATCTGGCTTCTCAAGCCCTGCAATCATCCTTAACGTCGTTGTTTTCCCGCAGCCTGAGGGTCCAAGCAAACCAAAGAACTCACCACGCTCGACATCGAGGGACACATCGGCGACTGCTAGCGTCGAATCAAAACTCTTGGAAAGATGTTTGAGAGAGAGCAAAGGCATTGGTCAAATTATCTTTCAACGAGTCCGCGTTAGCGGACGGAAGAATTTAGCCCAGGGCAAGCAAAGCGGAACGAAGTGGAGCGCGGCGCCGCCCCGGGTCCAGGTCCGAAAAAATCTCCGAGCCCGCTTTAGCGGGCGATAGACGAATGTGTCAATAATCTCAGTCGCCCGCTAAAGCGGGCTCAGAAAACTTCGGTGGTCGGACCCAAGGTTCCGCGTCGCTCCACCTTGGGCCAAATTCTTCGGCCTGCGTTGCAGGCTCGTTGAAGCTTTTTTCCTCAACTTCAGAATCCACGACGCTTCATTTCCTACTCTGCCCGCGTATCTCGGTGTCCCAATGGCGCAACCATTCGCCGCTTTGCTTGCGCAGTAAATCCCAGTCGAGCGGCATTTCGTTGACACGCTCGTTCATCCACGCCGGCAGTTGTGTTTGATCGACATCTGTACGTACCGGGATGCGATAGTATTTTTTCGCGGAAAGCACCAGGCTGTCGGTCGTGGTTACAAATTCGTAAAAACGCTTCGCCTCTTCTTCATTCGACCCGCCACGTACGATAGCGATACCGTCGGTTATGACCGGAGTGCCGCTCGCAGGAAACACGTAGCCGATCGGAAATCCTTTTTGCTCCTTGTAGATCCACACGTCCGGAAGATTCCACAAGCTGATGAGCCCTTCGCGACGCACCAGTTTCTGCATCAGCAGTGTGCCGTCGGCGGTGTACTCATGCACATTCGCATCGAGTCGGCGTAGCCAATCATAACCTTTGTCTGGCGATCCGGTATCTTTGTAAAAGCGCCAGATCATGGCGCCGAAGATCGCGCGCATCGAATCGGACGGGTTGGGATTTCTGATAAGAACTTTGTCCCGCCACTTCGGATCAAGCACATCGTCCCAATCCTTCGGCGCCTCCTCCCGCTTAACCGCATCGCTGTTGTAAACGATCACTTCCGGCGTTTTGTAGGTTCCGTACCAGCGGTCCTGGCTGTCGCGGCTGGAGTCTGGTGTCTTGTCGGCCCAGGTCGGCCGGTAAGGGGCGAGAAGGTTTTCTTCTGCTGCTGTTTGAAACGTGGTGTGCGCCGCGCCCCACCACAAATCAGCCTGCGGCCGATTCCGTTCAGCACGCACGCGCTCGAGAATCTCACGCGAGCCCATGTCCAGGAACTGCACGTCAACGTCCGGGTGCAGATTTTTGTAGCGCGCAACGAAGTCGCGCAACAAGTCTTGCCCATGCGGCGTGTAGATCAGAAGTTTGCCGTTCGGCTGACCACCACTGCGATTGCACGACCAGAGCATGGTCGAAACACAAATAGCAACAATTAGAAGATAGATCTTGACGCGCATCTAGTTTAGTGGATCCGGCTGATACGAAGCGGGAATGCTAGCATATACTTTTGAAACGCGGCGACTTGACGATGCTTTTGTAGCAAATTCAGTCTACAGTCCAAACTGATGTGGTTTTTGAAAGACTATGGCGAAGACAGTTAAAGGCAGAGTTGGCTGGGCCGTTGTTAAGAAACTCCTTAGGGCGATTCCTATCGTTGGTCCGGTTTTTACGGTTGGGTTTGCCGGCCACGACATCAAGAAAAAAGGACTTATTCCTGGCGCCATGCACGTGGGTTTGGATGTGACGCCAGTAGTGGGGACAGCAAAAAACGTGCTCGAGATTTTCACCGGCGATTGGATACCCGACAAAGCACCGGCGAATTCGAAATCAGATGAAACCAATCGACAATATCACGAGGTCAGTACCACCTCGCGGTAGCGGGTGGGTTCTCCCTCGGGATTTTTCAATTTGCAGGTAAGGTCTTTGACCTCCGATGCGCGGCAAGATCTATCTGGGAGACCCACTCGCTACCGCGAGGTGGTACTGACCTCATGGGACCGCATAAAGAGTGGCGGCGTGAGATGCCCACCCGCTACCGCTCCCGGTTCTGACTTTGTGGTTGGTCACGGGCTTGGCCCACTTCACCTCAAGCGCAAATCGGTGGGCGCTCGGTGAAGGGCTGTGCGGTTTCGTAAGCGTGCGCGAGCTTGAGTAGCATCGGTTCCGACCAGTAGGCGCCAAGCAATTGGAAACCAATCGGCAGTCGATTCGATGATAGACCACAGGGAATGTTGAGTCCGGGAATGCCGACCAGATTGGCGGTTACTGTGTAGACATCGTTCAGATACATCGCCAGCGGGTTGTCAACTTTTTCCCCTAGCAAGAACGCAGGCGTCGGCGACGTCGGCGTGATAATGGCATCGCAACTCTCAAAAGCCTTGCGAAAATCCTGCTTGATTAGCGAGCGAACTTGCTGCGCTTTGCCGTAGTACGCTTCATAGTAACCAGCGGAAAGCGCATAGGTGCCCAACATGATCCGCCGTTTGACCTCCGGGCCAAAGCCCTCCTCACGAGTCTTGCGGTACATGTTGCGTAACTCCGGCGCATCTTCCGCGCGAAATCCATAACGCACGCCATCAAAGCGCGCGAGATTCGAAGAAGCTTCAGCCGTCGCAATGATGTAGTAAACGGCGATGCTGGACTGCGCGTTTGGTAGTTCAATATCGACTATCTCCGCGCCCAACTCGCGATACACATCAACTGCCGCCTTTACGGAGGCGCGCACTTCAGCGTCTAGTCCTTCGCCAAAAAGGGACTCCGGTAAGCCGATGCGCGCACCCTGCACGTTGCCCGTCAGTTCGGCGAAATAATTAGGGACGGGCACGTCCGCCGTCGTCGCATCGTGTGGATCACGTCCGGCGATTATTCCCAAAACCCGGGCAACGTCCCCGGCGCAGCGCGCAAAAATGCCAACTTGATCCAGCGAAGACGCAAAAGCAACCAGCCCGTAACGAGAGTTGCGTCCATAGGTTGGTTTCAAACCCAACACTCCGCAAAGTGACGCCGGTTGCCGCACCGAACCGCCCGTATCAGAACCCAGCGCCACAGGCACAATGCCGGCTGCAACCGCGGTCGCCGAACCGCCGGAAGAACCACCAGGAACGCGAGACGTATCCCAGGGATTTTTCACCGGGCCGAACGCGGAGTTCTCGTTTGAGGAGCCCATGGCAAACTCGTCGCAGTTGGTTTTGCCGATTATGACCGCGCCGGCGGCTAACAATCGATCAATCACGGAAGCGTTATACGGTGGATGGTAATCACCCAGGATGCGTGAGCCGCAGGACGTCTGCATTCCCTTTACGCAGATGTTGTCCTTGATGGCGATCGGGATTCCGTTGAGTAATCCCTCCTGACCAGCAATCGCGTCGGCCCTTGTCAGTGCTCCGCTTCGATTGATCTCCAGGAAGGAGTTGAGCGATTCGTTCAGTCTCTCGGCTGCGTTGAGGGACGCTTCTACTGCTGCGCGCGCGGAAGTCTCGCCGCTCGCAATAAGTTTGGCCAGATCAGTTGCAGATGTTTTTCCAAAATCCATTTGGCAGAAATTAAGGACAGAAAATAATCAGAGTATTTTGGGTACGCGGAAGTAATCCGAGGCAGCATCCGGCGCCTCAGCCAACGCTGCCTTCTGACCCAGCGACGGCGCGACTACATCATCGCGAGCCGAATCGGTTGCTTCGCCTTCAGGCGTAAGTCCGCCAAGCGCCGGCTCAACTTGAAGCGTGTCGAGCGCGTTCAGTTGTTCGACATACTCGACAATTTCCGCCATCTGCGGCGCAAAGATTTTTAGCTCGTCTGGGGTGATTTCCAGGTGAGCCAGTTGCGCTACTTTTTCAACATCAGATTCGGTGATAGGCATTGTAGTGAATTTCGGATTTTGGAATTTCGCATTGCGAATTTCAGAAATCTCAGATCTCAAATTCCAAATCTCAGAT
>JBKOZZ010000051.1:0-8387 GCA_046726155.1 Acidobacteriota bacterium | reverse complement strand
TCCAACCCGATTGTTTCAAAAGTTGCGTTCATGAATTCAAGGGCGTGCCTTTAATCTATTTTGTTCCTATCGTGACTTGACTGCGCGTTTCTTTGGTCTCTCTTGCGGTACGTCCGCCTCCGCTTCCACTGCAGCACGCACTGCTCGTGTTCGAATTCCGCGAATGATTCTTTCCGGCCCGTGTGCAGGTCTGACTCCTGAGCGGACCAGCTCGGCGAAAAGGTCCACATCGTAGTCTACTTCGCGAGACATCTCCTCACGAATAGCGTGCAATACTTCCAGAAATTTTGGACGGCGGTACATTATTACATTTCGGATTTGAGATCTGAGATCCCAAACTTCAGATCCAGATGGACTCAATTTACTTTTTCGGTCGCTTCGGAAACAAGAAACTCTGGTGTCACGATCATCGGCACATAAAAACCTGCCGCAGTATTAAAGAGCCGAATGCGCGCTTGCCTGCGAACGTTTGCCAGGTGACCGAAGTTCCAGGTGACCAGGTAATCGATCTTATGACAGGAGGCAATCGCCACGTGTAAAGCGTCGGCAATGTATTTGCGATGAAATATGCCTCGCGAGATATAACCATCCGCGAGTATTGCAGCTTCTTCAGTCAGCTCCACCTGCTCAAGCGTGGACGTCAAATTTAAATAGGATGAGCGATGCGGCTCAGCAAGGCGTTCCAGCTCGCGATTAACCAAAGGCGAGATTACCGCGCGATAGTCGGGCATTTCGTGTTCCCACCAACGGATAGTCAGGTCCCGACGAAAAGGCTCGCCGTTATCAAGGTAAGCGCCGATGACCGATGTTTCGAGGTAGAGGCTCTGCTTCATTGATTTAACTGCTCATTCATTTCCAGGTGCTCTTCCGGCCGGACACCGTCGCCACCTTTAGCGCTCTTACTGAGCGGCTCCAGCCGAATCAAGCCTCGCTGAAAATCAAACGAGACGCGAAAGTGACGTAGATAGTTTCCGCCCAGAATTCCATTTTGAGTGAAGCCGGAAGTTTCGTTCACCGGTTCCAAATCCAAAACGGCGGCGCTAATCCGCTCACGAGTAAAAGTCCCCAGCATAACCTTTGGCAATAGTAGACTCTTAACATCATCGGCGATACCAGCGGCGCCGTAAATACGCAACCGTGTGGGTTCGAGATAATTGTTGAGTTCTTCCTCTTTTGCCAGTCGTTCTGAAACGACAGAAACACTGGCGCCGGTGTCGATTATGAAGTTTAGCGGTCTATCGACGCCTTCAAGGTGAACCTCGCCGCTGAGAAACCCGCTCGATGTGGTACGCAGTGGTATCTCCAGAACACCAGGGGCCAACGGCTGAACGCCATTTCTTGAAATCGGAACGCCCCAAAGATCCTTGCTGTTGGCTTCCGACGGCCGGCGGAGCATGAAAATATTTTCACCGTAGTCTACCGACGCGATGAACTTGGAGATCACCGAAAGGCCGAGGTAGCCATCGATTGGGGTCTTGTTGTCAAAAAAATGGCGGATGTAAACCGGCACACTTTCAACTCTCACCCCGCCAACGTCGAGCGAGTTGAGAAACCCGTAAACGATCTCAAACTTGCCCCCGCCACCTACAGCTCGAGCCATGCCCCCGCGGGCTACAGCGTGCAAACCCAGCTTCTTTGCTGTTTCTTCCGAGATCACCGACATTCCGGATCCAGTATCGAGCACAAACCGCAACTGCTCGCGGTTGTTATTCACGCGCACCTTGAGGATCGGCCGGCCGTCAATCGACTCGAATGGCATGGTCATCTTGCTATCGCCCTCGAGCACGTAGAGCGAACCTTGCTTTCCCAGATATCGCAGGAAATCAATCAGTCCGCGGATGCGAGCGCGACGATCGGCGTCGGTTTTGGGTGCGATCGCTAAGAATTTTTCGTAGGAGTCTGCCGCTTCCTTATATCTTTCGTTGCGAGCCGCAGCCTGTCCGAGATTGAAGATGTAATCAGGCTCCCGGGAATCGAGACTAACAGCGCGACGCAAGCCCTTCAATGCAAGGTCAAGACGGTTCTCATAAAAATCGACCATCGCCAGTCCGGCAATCGCCAACGCCTGCTGATCGTCGATCGTTAGCGCTGTGCGAAACTCTTCGACCGAGTTGTGAAAATCACCGGAAGCAAGAATTACGGATCCCAGTAGAGCATGCCCACGCGAGGACAATGGGTCGGCCATTATGACTCTGGCCGCATGGTCATAAGCATCCTGAAGCAGCCTTTGCTTTAACAATGCGAAACTCAAACCCAACCGCGCGTCATTGTCATGCGAGTCTTTGGCGAGCGCCTCGCGAAACTGCTTCTCCGCGACCTCATATTCTCCGTTACGAAGGGCCTCGTGGCCACGCTGGCGAATCTTTCCCTGTCCACCCGATACCGCGAGCGCGGCTACCGATATCGTCAGACAGATGATAAGCCCGACCAGGAGTTTTACTACCAATGGGGGGAGCGACCGTTTCGCGTTAAGAGTTTGCATGACTTTTGTCTTTTCGCGTACGGGATACCTCAAAGTATCCAAACCAAAAATGGGGAGCAACAATTTCACTATTTCAAAACTTCGCCTGTCTTCATTGACCAGAGAACCAGATCAAGTTCATCAAAGTCAATGCGGATTCTACGCGCAAACGACCTTAGTCTTTCTTCAGTCTCGAGATAGTGAGCTCGGGTTGCCGGCGGCTTGCGTGTCTCAACCACTCCCAGATCAGTGAGACAATTCATCACGTGCTTGTCGAGAATGGCGTGGCCCAGTAGTCCAATGTTTCGCAGGAAATGACTGGACTCTTTGTATCCCAGTCCTTTGATCCGCTTTTCGCGGGCCAGCCAGTCGCGACGCTCGATTGGATCTGCAAAACTTTGCAGCTTCTCACGCAACGCCAGGTCGCAATGCTCGCGCAGGTAGCTTCGCGTAACGACGATATAGCCTGGCCGCTCAACTGGAAAGCGGTGCGCTCCGGCACTCCTCAAGGCCTGAGTCATATCTTCGCGCGTGCCGTCCATTAGAAGCGGTCTGATTGCTTCAACGGCACGGAAACCCATGCGCGCTGACGCGCCGGCCGTAAAGATACAGAAGACTAGTTCTTCCCAAAGTCGGGCATTGGAACCATTGCGCCACACGTCCCGAAATTGATCGAGCTGCGCGCGAATCTCTTTTCGTCGCGCCTTGTGTGTAGCCCGTATGTCTTCAACAACAACCGGTTTGCGATTAGGTCTCACTGGATTGTCAATGCTCAGATTCTAGGTTTGCGTTTGTAACGTTGTCAACGAAATTGACCTTCGTCTGATATGCGCGTTAAAGCTCCCCGGGGTGATCGAGCTGACGCCCATCCCAAGCTGAGACAAATGCATCAAATGAACTCTCCCCGGCTCGACTCTCCCGCACCATGTTATTATTCTCCGTCGCTCAGCTTTGAGCGAGGAGTGGGCAACAAGCTATGCAGAACTGGGCAAAATTCTCAAGAAGTTTCTTAGCGGCGCTTCTGTTATTTGTGGCGCCGGCGCTGCTCCGCGCTCAGGTACCAGCAAAAGAACAAGCTACTCCGTTTCCCGCTGCGGTTCCGCAGCAAAGTCCAACAACGAATGAGAATGCGACTGAAGAGGGGCAGGAGCGGGTCTATGGCTTGCAGGGCGTCTTGATAGAAACACTTGATGGCAAGGTGGTCTCAGAACAAGCAGCCGATCAGGCCTTTAATCCAGCCTCATCCATCAAGCTCGCTACAGCTCTCGTTGCTCTTCACACCTTTGGGCCGAATTATCGTTTCACTACAGGCTTCTGGACCGACGGTTCGTTTGACAAAGCGAGTGGTCAAATCGTGGGAAACCTCTATGTGACTGGTCGTGATCCATCGTTTCATCACGAACACGCAATAAGGATCGCCCAACAGTTGAACGCTCTTGGAATTCGTACGGTTACCGGCGATCTGGTAGTTGCGCCTGGATTCACCATGAACTTCAATTGGTCCGCGCGCAGTTCAGGTGATCTGCTTTATGACACGCTGGATTCGACCCTGCGATCCGGCGAGGCGTTGCGCGCCTGGACCTACGAACGCACGACGCTTGGTGATCAATCGAGCTTGCAGACGGTGCCGAGCCTGACAGTAAAGGGTGTTGTGCATGTCGGGCTCGTTGCGGCCGGGGCCCGGCTACTGCTGACGCATAGATCGAGCAAACTTACCGACGTGCTCAAAGTCTTACTCTGCTATTCAAATAACTTCATGGCTGAACGCATCGGGGAAAGCCTGGGAGGGAGAGAATCAGTGATGCGGCAACTGGTGGCCATGCTCGGAACTCCTCCAGAGGAAGTTCAGTTTGGCTCTTTGAGTGGCCTGGGAGTGAACCGCGTGACACCTCGTGCCATGATGAAGATATTTCGCGGACTACGCACCGAACTCCAGAAGAATAAGTTAATGCCTGCCGACATCATGCCGGTGGCGGGAATCGACCCGGGAACGCTGGAAGATCGTTTCACCGGTCCTGCCTGGCAAGGCAGTGTGATTGCAAAAACAGGTACTCTTGTTCGAACCGATGGAGGCGCGAGCTCGCTTGTCGGACAAATGAGAACTGCCCGTGGAGGCACCTTACTCTTCGTCATCATGAATCAACATGGAAACGTCCTGAGGTTTCGCTCAAATCAGGATTATCTGGTGATGCAGGTGCAAAACAGTCGCGGTGGACCGAAGGCTTTCAACTACAAGCCATTGGCCCTCACCATGAAACTCGCGGATACTGAAAGCGTTTCCGGATTAACCAACGGTGAACTAGAGCGAACCTTGAAAGGCCCAGGGAGTTCTCCCTGAGGATCTCATCACCTACAAGAATATTGCGCCCCGCCGACCATGAAGATCGACGGGGCGTTTCATCGTCCAACTTGCGCGCGCGGCGTGCGGCACCTCGCACGAAGCGGACGATTTCTTAACCACATAATGCGGCGTACAAATCGGCTCTTTCATTATAAAAGTTCGAAAGCTCGTCGGATTTTCGGAGTCGGAACGGTTTTGTTGAGGACCGATTTAGAGATTTCAGCAAGATCAAAACGTCAGCTTCTAAGCGGCGAACAGCGATCGCAAGAGTTGGGCCTGGGAAGCGCATTTCCACTGCCGTCACCTTAAGTAACGAATAACTTCCTCTGATCCGAAAGTTTCGTCAAAACAACAGGTATTCGCTGGATGTTTAAGTTGGCATGCTTGTTGCCCAAGCAAAGCCTGCGCGGTCCTCATTGCCGTTGCGGATTAGGTTAGAGAAGGAGCGGGATCTATGTCATACAAACTGACCAGGACAGATAAAGCCAAATGTGAACAAGGCTTCAGTCTATTGCAACTAATCGTGGTGGTGGCGGTTGTCGGTATAATTTCGGCTTTTGCTGTGATAGACATCCGGCAGTCACGTGAGGCATTAATCCTCCAGAATTCCGTACGACAATTAGCCGGCCTTATAGAAAAAGCCCGACTTGATGCTGTTCGACGTCATGTCATGGATGGTACGTCTCAGGTAGTCTTCGATAGCAACACTTCATACAACGTGACCATGGATTTTGATGGCAGCGGCACTCCGTATACGCGAAACTATCGGTTGCTGGGTGATATTGAGATCCCCGCCGGGTCACCCCTGCCTTCCATTTCCTTCAATTGGCGCGGCCGCACCTCGGCCTGTACAAACACCTTTGCTTTTCAAAACTCCACCGGTGGACTGCAGTCGTGGGTAGACGTCTCTGATGCCGGTGACGTGACGATCAATAGTGACGTGGATATTTTGCCCAGCGTTAGCTTTGCAACCGTAAGCACAACTGGTGGCATTGCCCCGAGCACTGTCGTTACGGGAGCTGGGACGCATCCCAATGTGCTGGATTGTGATACCACTACCTCCGGGACCGCCGGCCCCCCAGTTACCGGCAATGGATCTGGAGGGTGCACCCTGACAGTTAACCCTTCTTCTCTATCAATAAAGAAGAATGGGGGTACAACTGGTTCGATCGTAGTCGGCTCCAACACCTCAGGAACAGTCAATGCGTCCGGGCCGGTGAATTTAGGAATATTGCCTGCCACTCGAAGCATAACCGCCAATAGTTCAACTACATTTTCGGTAACCTCATTGAATTCGACACGCGGCACATTCGCTGTGAATTTTGCTTCACCGTGTACCACCGTAACGACACTGGTGAAAGTGACGAACTAATGGAACAGGAAATGAACCTTCAAAGCAAAGATCGGATGAATATTCCGCTGACGAAGCGACAACATTCTGGCGAACAGGGCTTCAGTTTGATCGAAACTGCGATCGCCCTTGTGGTAATGATGGTCATGGCGCTTGCTGTGGCGTCCCTTTTTGTATTTGCGATCAAATACAACAGCGGTGCAAATGATCGCGCGCTCGCGCTAGCCGTTGCCCAACAACGAATGGAACGGCTGCGTCGAACTCGTTTTAATGACGCAAGCCTCAACACTGCTACTTCAACTGAGTCCTACACCAGTGCGGGGCGGCCGTACACGATAGTAACCACTATCTGCTCAACCTCTGATTGCGGGGGTAGCGCAGTATTGAAGGTGATCACAGTTCAAGTGACACCGCAAGCACCAAGCAGCGAATGGGCTAACACTCCGGCAACCATCATTTCGAAACGTGCGGCGCCAGCAGTTGGAGCCTATCTGCAATAGGGGAACAGTTGATGAAGCTGCATAACATGAAGGGATCACCGGCAATGCAACCAGATCTTGGCAAATCAGGAGTCGCGGGCTTTTCACTTTTCGAATTATTGATCGCAATGACAATCACGCTCGTGCTTTTGGGTATAGCTAGTGCGATTCTTGCCAGCTCCTTTAAGATTCGCAGCCGGGAGAACCAGAAAACTGAAGCGCTCGCCGATGCCCAACGCGGTCTAAACCTCATTACACGGGAGGTTGCAAACTCCGGTTACGGTCTTACGGATAACGGGATAGTTAGTCCGGACTCAGGTTTAACTTCCATTCGTGTTCGAGCAAACCTAAATGCTTCAGAAGGGGAAACCACGAGCAACTCCGCATCCGACAAGGATGAAGACATAAAGTTCATGCTTTATACGGAGGGCGGAAATAGTTATATCGTCCGACTCGACGTTAACGTGGCAGCGCAAGAGATGGTGTTGGCAAACAGGGTCGATTCCTTAAAGATCCGATATTACCCAGACAGAGTTTATTACACCGTCGGCGTATGCGACATCACCAACGTAGTTGACGCCGCCGGCAATCCAATTTCCGAAGTCGCTCTAAAAAGCAATGCCAAATACATAGTCATTTCAATCTGCGTAACACTTCCCGCGGTCGGCACCCCAAATTCGGATGGCTACCAGCCACCATCAAGCGTGCAGTTGGTTTCCGATGCCACGCTCAGGAATTCCGATCTAGTCAATTACTAGCCAATCTAATGGATTCCGTGAGGTTAAGACTATCCATGATAACGATCTCTAATCCAACCATTGAAAATCCAAAGTGGTCAGGTCAGCGTGGAGCGGCCTTAATTACAATGCTCCTCGTCAGCCTACTAATTTTGACGGCTGGTGGCGCATTGATAATGACTACTACTATGTCCGCGACTAATACCGTGGAAGCCACTGCCGAGATACAAGCCTATTATGCCGCTGAAGCCGGCAACCAGGCGGTTTTGAACATCCTGAGAGGAAATGTTGCCCCCAACCCAGTGTTTGTCACAGACCCCGTCGGAGGAGTAGCTCCTGAGAACAAAATTAGCTTCCGCAAAGCCGTAACCGTCCCAAGCTCGAACGTAAGCGGAGACACCGCGACCCCGCGCTTGTCCCGCTGGATGACCTACGATACTTCGTATAATCCTGCTCGCGTGATCCTCAGTTCAGACTACACGCCGATGACTGGTATGGCGTTTAACGCTACCGTTAGCGATCCCGACAATTCCGCGGTCGTGACCTTTTCCACTTCGGGCCTCTTTGACAACAATTCAGACACTAAATTGTTTCAATCGGGAGGCGACAGGGCGACTGTGCGGTACGACGCTCAAGCGAGTACAACGATCAATACGAGTGGGACCAGCACGTTGGGAAGATTCACGGTTACAAGCGTTGACCACGCCGGTTACACGCTTTCAAATGTGCCCTTCAAACTTACCATTACTCAGACCGCTCCCTGGCCTGTAACCTACATCATTAACTGCACTCTCTCCGGATCCATTACCAGCACGACAAGTCTTGTAACTGTTGACTTTCCGGACTCTTCGGCCTTTTCAAACAACCTTCAAGGCGTTCTCTATACCAGAGCATCCAATTCAATTACTAGCAACGGTACAACCCCTATTTCCGTTGCTATTACGGCGCCCGAACCTAATCGTATCATTGCGAACGTTACAGGATTCGGCCCGCGCAACGCCAGAAAACAAATGCGGAT
>JBKOZZ010000050.1:0-11853 GCA_046726155.1 Acidobacteriota bacterium | reverse complement strand
AAGTAGGCTGCCAAGGAGCACGTAATGCCCAAACTTCAAACTCTGATGAGTGGCATCGCTTTCGGTGAGCAACCACGCTGGCATGAGAGCCGTCTCTGGTTCTCCGACTGGGGCGCGCGAGAAGTCATCGCCGTCGACCTTGAGGGCAACAGTGAAGTGATCTTGCAAGCGCCATCGTTCCCATGTTGTGTTGACTGGTTACCCGACGGGCGTTTGCTTGTGGTCTCGGGGGGTGACGGCCTGCTTCTGCGTCAAGAGTCCGATGGAACGCTGGTTACCCACGCCGACCTTAACAAAGCTTCAAGCCCGGCGGCAGGAAATGAGTTGGTCGTCGACGGTCGCGGCAACGCCTATGTCAACGGTGGCGGCTTTAACCTCATGGCCGGTGAGCCGTTCGCCCCCGGAATCGTTGCCATGGTTACCAGTGATGGCTCGGCTCGCCAAGTCGCCGATGGCCTCGCCTTTCCCAATGGCATGCTTATGAACGCGGACAACTCGACACTGATCGTCGCGGAGTCTTACGCGAAAAGGCTCACCGCCTTTGACGTTGCGGCTGACGGCAGTCTGTCGAACCGACGCGTCTGGGCCAATCTTGGAGACGGCGTACCTGACGGCATCTGCCTGGACGCGGAAGGCGCCGTTTGGTACGCGGACGTGCCGAATAAACATTGCGTTCGCGTTCGCGAAGGGGGCGAAGTGCTGGAGACCATTGAGCTCGACCGCGGCTGCTTCGCCTGCGCTTTGGGAGGAGCTGACCGAAACACGTTGTTCATGATGGCTCAGGAGTGGAACGGCCCGGCGAAGATGTTCAAAGGACCGCGTACTGGACAGGTGCTAACCACCGACGCGCCTGCACCGGGGGTTGGCTGGCCATAGGAGCCAGGGCTAGCCTTAATAGCAGGGACGATCCGTACTCGGTTTACCAACGGGCGGCGACTTGCACTTTGGCGACAAAAGGTTACTGGCGCGGTTTTGATCGGGCTGGGCCAGATTGGCTCTGACTGAGCGCAATTAAAGTTTAGGAAATCATTTCATTCCGGAAAAGCTGGTTTTAGAAAGGCAACGATGAACCTGGCAGACGTCAAAAAACTATTCGACTATACGGAGTGGGTGAATGAACTGGCGATGTACGCAACGGCAAAATTGTCCGACGAAAAGCTGCGCCACGATGTTGGTATTAGTCACAAATCAATTTTCGGAACGCTGCTGCATATGGCGGGCGCAGAATGGATTTGGCTGGAACGTTGGAATGGACGCTCTCCGGCAAAAGATCAGGCCTGGTCGCTGTGGACAACTGAATCGTGCGCAGATCTCGCTATGTTGAAAGAGCGTTGGACCGACGTCATCGACCAGCGCAGGCGGTATGTTTCAGGATTAGACGAGTCAAGCTTGGCTGCTGAACTGCCGTTCAAACTACTCAGCGGCGATTCCAGCTCGATGCGGCTGGTGGATCAAATGCAGCACGTTGCTAATCATGCGACGCTGCATCGCGGACAGATTGTAGGCATGATTCGTCAGCTGGGGATTGAACCGCCCTCAACTGATTTGATTTTCTATTTGCGCTCAGAAATATCACCGAAATAATTTCTTAATAATGATTGTCTTAGTCACTTGCTCGAGGCCTTCGGTTTTCTAATGAAACCGAAGTAAATGATAGTTTCACATTTTTTCCCATGCCTTACCATCGCTGCCCTTCATATTCTGATCCAAGGTTTGCTCACTGGACTGCAGTCTGCCGTCGTGTCGGCAGAGCGAATCCCGTGGCGATCAACCAGATAAAACCGAGAAACCGCGTCAGAGGAATCAGGAAAAGTAATTTGGGAAAGATCAGACTGAACCAACTCAATTCGCCGCACACACCAAGCAGCAGTCCAAAGGCCACGAGCCATTTCGGCAAGAATTTCATGAATCCGGAGGGGACCGAGATACCAGCAATCAAGAGACCCAAGGGCACCGAATATCCAACGCCGCCCACCGCAAATGTCAGGTAATACAGTGCGAGAAGAACCGACGCATCCTGTGCTATGCCCGGATAAGCCATCACCCAGAGAACGAGTGCCGACAACGCCAAGTTAAAGGCAGTGAGTAAGCCGCCAAAAAGAGCAATGTGAACGCCGGCAACTCTTGCGCCCAGGAATTGCAGACGACTCACAACGGTCGCAGTGAAAAGGCCCAAAGGGATTGCGGAGCCAAACTGAAGAAACGCGCACATCAAGACTGCGCGGGGCTGCCCCTGAAAGTAAGCTGTTATCGTTTGGCCGGATTCCCATGGACCCGGAAAGTGCGGCGCATTCGCCGAGAACGAGATAACAAAGTAAAGGCCAGCATTAAACAATGCAGTAAAGATGATCGCCAAGATACCGAGATGCGGCCCTCTGTGCTTAATATTATTTGCGACGCGATTTGCAGCGTTCATTTCTAACCTCCGGACAAGAAAACAAAAAAAAGACCCAACCGTTGCCAACGTTAATCGTTTACTCAGTAAACGATTTACATATTACCAGCTTTTGCTAAGGTGATGCAATAATGCTCGCATGAAAAGGAAGGACAATGAGAGAAAGCCCCTACTTAAACAGAATGCTGCATTCCTCCTCTCACAGGTAGGCGCGCACTCGGCAGAAGTCTTCGCAAAACTGCTGGTCCCGCAGCAACTTTCACCAGCACACTCGGGAATCTTGTGGATGCTTGGCCGGTCTGCGGGCTTAAGCCAACGGCAGCTTGCGGCAGCATTAAAGATTCATCCTAGTCGGCTGGTGGCAATCCTTGATGAATTAGAAGAGCGCGGCCTGATAGAAAGACAGGCGCATTCGGAAGATCGACGACTTTATGCGTTGTATCTTACCGAAAAAGGGAAAGGCACCTTTGAGAGATTGAAGCGAATTGCGCAGCAACACCGCAAAGTAATCAGCGCCGCGCTCAGCGAAAAAGAATGCGAACAACTGACGGAGTTCCTGCAGCGGATTGCCGACGAGCAAGGATTGACTCCAGGAGTCCACCCCGGTTACCGGTGGCTTGGAAGGAAAATAAAGTCGAAACATTAGACCGCCTTGCCCGCGTAATTGTGGAAGTCACGCGGATATTGAACGTCGTGTGCGGCAGTCTCAAGGCCGTTTGTTGCCCATGCTCACAATCAAATACGAATTTCACAAAGATTAAACGCGGCTTTCACAACTCCAGTATCGCCAAACTCGTAGTTTGTATGACATATAGGGGACACGGCAGGCCGTTAGGCTTTGCGAAGAGGGAGGATTCGATGCTGCAAGCGCTTCAACTCATTGCCACGTTCGCGGCGGTATTGTTCGCTGGTGCGGCCTTATATATCCAGGTTGCTGAGCACCCCGCGCGGATGGAGTTGGAGACGAGGATGGCGGCACTGCAATGGGCGCCGAGCTATAGACGCGCCACGCTGTTGCAGGCACCGCTAGCCCTAGTGAGTTTCCTTACCGGACTCGTAGCTTGGCTGATGGGTGCCAATCGTTGGTGGCTTGTTGCCGCATTGTTTATCGGTGCCGTAGTGCCCTTTACGCTTGTCGTCGTTATGCCCACGAACCATAAGCTCCTTGAACCAAGTCGCGACTTGGCGGCGACAGATACCCGACAATTGTTAGAGAAGTGGGGCAAGCTGCACACAGTGCGCACGATATTGAGTCTTACGGCATCAGTCATCTACTTGTGGCTGCTAAGTGAAGCCTAACAACGCGTTCAAGTCGTAAATAATTGAATGGGTGACTCACGCGGCGTACCTGAATTCCACCGTCTGGCAGACTTGCTAGAAATCGAACATGCATATGCATATTCCGGAAAACGAGCTTGAGATTGTGCCGTACGATGCTCAGTGGCCTTCCGCCTTTGAAGCGGAGGCTAAACGTCTACGCGAAACACTCGGCTCCCTCGCCTTACGGATTGACCATAACGGCTCGACATCCATTCCTGGGCTCGCCGCGAAACCTATAATTGACATCCAGGTGTCAGTCACTGTGCTTCAGCCAATTGCGGTTTACGGCGGGCCTCTTCAAGCTCTCGGATACGTTCATGTTCCTCATCCTGACGACTCATTCTGTCCGTTCTTCCATCGCCCCTCTCACTGGCCCCACACGCATCATGTTCACGTAGTCCAGATAGGCGGCGCCGAAGAACGGCGCACTTTGGCCTTTCGGGATTATCTTCGAGACCACGGCGACGCGAGCCGTGAATATGAACAGCTCAAACGAGATTTAGCTAAGCGACTTGCGCCGAGGGATAGCCAATCTCGTGAGGCCTACGCACGTGCGAAGACGGACTTCATCGAGGGGATCATTGCGATCGCCCTGGACAGCGGCTATCCCCGAGATCTTCCTCTTTTTACCTAGTCAATATTCGGACCGGGACCCCACCCATTCGGCTGATGCGGAAACGCCAAACCCTGTGCCAATCTGCCTGATTAGAACAATCTGAACATGTTTGTGTGTATTGGAGGAGGATTCATGACAGAAACAAACGCGAACAATTCATTACTGGCTCTGTCACAGAGTTTGGCCGCGGCAGTTGAAAGAGTGAGTTCGGCAATCGTAGCGGTGAATGCTCGTCCGCGCGTTCCGACAAGCGGCATAGTTTGGCGAGATGGCATTGTCGTCTCGACAAATCATACCGTCCGCCGCGATGAGGAGATCACAATCACGCTCGCAGATGGAAGATGGCTCCCGGCGACCCTTGCTGGACGTGATCCGGGCACCGATCTGGCAGTGCTGCGCCTGGAAAAGGATCACGTGCTCAACATAGATGCAGTCACGACCACAGGCGACGATGAACTCAAAATTGGTAACCTGGCGTTAGCAGTCGGGCGAGTTCACGAGCGTGGTGTGACGGCGAGTCTGGGTATCGTCAGCACTCTGGGCGACAAGTGGCGCACTCGGCGCGGCGGGGAAATAGATCGCTTGATTCGACCCGATGTCTCAATTTTTATAGGCTTCTCTGGTGGTGTCCTCATAGATCTTGAAGGAAGAGTCGTGGGCATCAACACGACAGGCTTGTCGCGCGGCGGGGGATTGACGATTCCGGCTTCGACCGTCAACCATGTCGTTGACACTTTGCTTGTGCACGGTCATGTCGCGCGTCCCTATTTGGGAGTCGCAATGCAACCGGTGATGTTGCCTGATGAACTGCGGAACAAGTTTAACTTGCCGAAGGAAAGTGCGCTGCTGATTCTTTCAGTAGAAGCGGAAGCTCCCGCAGGCCGAGGGGGCATAATGCTCGGCGACGTGTTACTGGCGCTCGACGGTACGCCAGTTGCCGACACTGATGATGTGCAGGCTGTGCTTAGCCGGAGCAATGTCGGGCAAACGATCAACGCCACGATCCTCCGCGGCGGCGAGCAGCGCGAGATAATATTGACGTTAGGCCACCGAACCATACCGAAGGGTAAGTGACGAGCAATCGAGGCAGAGGCCGAAACGATGAAGGCGGCAGTGACGAAGGGACGATTACAGTTCAAATCGTTGCCGCCTCGGCCGTAATGCGCGCCGGACTCGCGGCACTCGTCGGCGCGGACGAGCGGTTTCAGGTATGGGGCAGTTTCCGCAATTCAACAGAAGCAGCACACCAGATAGCGACTGCGCAAGGAAAACCGCCCGATTTAATCATTGCGGAACTCGAGGAGAGTTCAATTGATGAAGTTCCTGAGCTAACGAAGACAGAAGGCACCGAATCTATCGGTCCCACGGTGGTCGCGCTTGTACCTGACTGGCAGCCGGAATGGATTGCAAGCTTGTTGCGTTCCGGCGCGGGCGCGGTGTTGCCGAGTACGGCAACAGGCGAAGAGATCTTGGCGGCGCTCGCAGCGGCGGGAGCAGGTCTCGTCGTCATCCACCGCGACGCGCTGGCAGTGTTTGAAGAGATGGCAGCGGCGAACGAAGCGGACCACGAAAGCGCTGCTTTCGATCGGCAACCGCTGATCGAGTCGCTTACTCCACGCGAGCGAGAGGTACTCGGCATGATGGCCGACGGTTTGGGCAATAAAGAGATCGCCTGGCAACTGCGGATCTCTGAGCATACGGTTAAGTTTCACGTATCTTCGATTCTCGCCAAGCTTGGTGCGTCGAGCCGCACCGAAGCGGTCATGCAAGGGCTACGTCAAGGACTGATCATGATGTAGAAGGGGTCCAATTGTCATAAACGTAATTGGAGAAGTAAGATCCGGTAGTGTGCTTCATAGCGTTTGGTGGAGTTGCGCAAGCAATACCGATGTGAATAACGGATTACCGTCCGGAAGTTGGCTACCTCTGAAGCGCATTTATCATGCGCTGTGTTTGCGACTTCAAGTTTCCGTAACTGGAGAGTAGCGTATTCTCTCATTCTCTTATTGCACGGTCCCGTGGTGCGCTAACCTTGATCGAAGTCGATTGTATTCTTCTCGCGCTTGAAGCAGCACAGGGACATCGGCATCCGCCTCGAACCAGCTGGTCAAGAACTGCTGATAAGCTTCGAGCGCCGCCGGGGTATTTCCGACCATTGCGTGTGCTCGCGCCAGACCTAGCGGCGCGATGGCGTAGAACGGTGAAAACGGCTCGGAGCCGCGATGATCCAGCAGCCGCTGAAACTCCGACGCCGCCTCGGCAGCTAACTCCTGCATCAGATAAGCCTCAGCCCGCAGATGCAGCGGTGCCAGCGCAGCGATGAATCCAAATTCATATGGAGCTACTATCTGTAGTTCTTCAAGCGCACTTGCCGGCCGCTTGTTTGCCAGTGCGATACCAGCTCTTACAATCGGAACCAGAATCGAATTAATAATGGTGTGCTCGGGATTGTTTCTTACCAATTCGTCGGCGAGTAACTGTGCTTCACCCATATTCCCGGCGGTTGCAAGTACGAGGGCGACTCGCAACTGAGGGTCGTAGCTCGGATTACGAGACAACACACGGCGCGCCTCGCGAAGCGCTGCAACGGTATTGCCGTAGGCCATTTCCATCCAACTGGCCCAAGCAAGATGGTTGGTTCCAACATCTGCAAGGTTCCGGAACTCGGCCATGCGCGCCGTTTCCTCGTAGAGTTCAATTGCCTCCCTAACCTTTCCGAAGTACGCAGCGACTTGGGCCCGCGCTCCCACAATCTCAAATTCGCGTGGCCTGTCCCGTCCCCATTCAACATGCTGCGCGGCCTCTTCGGTATTTCCAGCGAGAAGGGCCAACTGATAAAGAAGACGCCGTGTAGGCAACGTTTCAATATGGAGAGCGACGGCTTGCTCCGCCGTCTTTCTCGCATCATCGAAATTGCCAGCGCCGCGAAAGGCATGGGCCAGGTTGGAATACGGAAAGCCGTGATTCGGATTACGCCTCACAGCTTCTTTTGCTTCATCGATTGCTTGCCCAAAATCCCCAAGTACGTTGTAAAGATAAGCGAGACTATTTGGCGGTTGAAATTCCTCGGGAAATCTGCGCTTCCACAGTTCCAACGCTTGCGTGGCGAGTGCCTGATCACCCGTTACCTCATAATGATATTGATACATAATCGACAAGCGTTCGCGTTCGCTCACGTTCTCACGGTGCTCATACGCCAGCTTCGCGTAATCTCTCGCGCGTACGGCCTCACCGAGGTTGCTATAAATCCGCGAGAGGCTAACGTAAGCTGAGGCGAAATTTGGATCGAGTTCCACAGCTTTCAGAAAGAATGGGATGGCTTCAGCTGAATGGGCCAAACGCATTAGCGCATTTGCTTGCGTGGTTAAAAGTCCCGCTTCGGCTGCATGAGTTGCCATGACGTGATAAGTCGCCGCCGACCGTTCCATGTCACCCATTGCATATTGGGAATCGGCTAGTCTCTCAAGGAGCTGTACGTCTAACTCGTGTGCTCTATCTGAGGGTATTTTCGACAGCAGTTCGATTGCATGTTCGAGTGTCGCGATAGATTCCCGGTGTGCATATCTGCGCGTCGCATTTTCCGCCGCAAGCATTAGATATCGAATAGCGCGTTCATAATCATGCCCTTCCTCGAAGTGCAACGCCATTTCAGCGGCCGCGTCGTGTTCCGTGGTTGACCGCAGAGTTTCCAGTCCCTCACCGAGTAAACGGTGGTACTTCACACGCTGTGCAGGGCCAAGGCGACGGTAGAGCACTTCGCGATAGAGCGAATGGCGGAACTCAAAAGCCAGCGTAAACTCACGATTTGGCAATTCGCGCAGTCCGCATGCATTTAGAAACTGTAACCGTTCGGCTGACAAGGCACACTGCTCTTCAACATCTGACGAATCGGCCTGCATCATGGTGGCAACCGCCCATGCGGTAAACTGCTGACCAGCTACACTCGCGCATTTAAGGAGTTGCTGCTCCGCCTCGCTCGAGTGGTGCAACTGTACTTCCAACATTTGTTTCAGCGTCTCAGGAACCCCGGGATCGATCTGTTCCAATGGTACTGTTAGCTTCCAGCCACGTGCCTCCTTAGCGAGGATGCTCTGTTGTACCAGGTGATCGAGCATTGCCGTCATGAATAAAGGATTCCCATCGGAATGTCGGTGAATCAGAGTTGCCAGATCAGCAGGTAGATCGCCGTTACCGTATTCTGCTGCTACGTAGTCAGCAACGTCCGATTCTTTTAAGCGTTCAAGCGAAACATCAGAACATAGATGATGAAGTAACAGATCCTGCTTGAGAGTTTTAAAAGGACTCTCAGAGAAGATCAGATCGGCAGGTCGAAACGTGCCGAGCAGCAAGAGCTTTGCGGGTTCACGGCGTCGAGCAATTGCGGAAATAAGATCCACCGTTGACTGATCAACCCAGTGCAAATCTTCGAGAGCGAGGATCAGTGGTTCAAATGTCGTTATGACTTCGAGTGCTTCACACAGTTCGCGCACCATTCGGTCGCGCGTAGCGCCGACACTCTGTTGTTGCAGCGCAGCGTATTGCTCCGAATCGATAAGCGAGGGAAGTTGGATTAGCCAGGTGGGAGAATGCCTTGCGAACGTCTCGACTGTCAGGACACCGGAGGCGCCCCGTGCAAGTTGGGCCAAAGCCTCGAAGATCGGGTAATACGCCTCTTTTCCTCCGTAACCTTCCACGCATTGCCCGCGCGCGACACGAACGGATGAAGTCCACTTAGCTCGCTCTGCAAAAGCGTCTACAAGACTGGTTTTACCGATACCCGCTTCGCCGGAAACAAAAACAACTTGCCTCTGTCCTCCGATCGCCTTTGCAAGGCAGCCCTCGAGGTTGGTGAAAGCTGACTCACGTCCAACCAGTTTCGACTTCGTTGCCGAGATTTCCGGGGAAGAGGTATCCATCGTATCAATTACTGATGCGATGAATTGGTATCCCCGTTTAGGAAGGGTTTCGACGAACCGCGGCCTTTCAGCCTGATCACCCAGCACTCGCCGAATCTCCAGGATATAACGACGGAGCACCTCCGGCTGCACATATGTGTCTGGCCAGATCGCGTTCAGGAGTTCCTCATGTGTGATTAGCCTTCCGGGATGCGTGACCAGGTACTGGAGCACCGCGAAAGGCTTTGGCATCAACGATATTCGCTTATCGCCTCGCCACAGGCATAGATTTACCTCATCGAGACGGAATGGCTGAAAGGACTTCAATAACTCCTCCAAGGAGGAAAAGAGAGTTAAACGCTCCGATTAGCGGCTCGTCTAGCTTCGCTTGTTCGTTCGATTTTCACACTCGAATCGAGATTTCACAAGAATTGAACGCGCCTTTCACAACTTCATTCTCCGCATCAGCGTACCTTCATCATGCGATGAGGAGAGCCTTCGTACTGCAACTCGGAGCTGAAACGGACGCCGACCGACTTCATTTTGTCGGTTTTATTGAAGAGGTCGATACCGGTCGCGAATTGCGTTTCAAGTCGACGCACGAGCTACTGGCATTCCTGGCCCAATGCTTCGAACAGACAAGGCAGCAGGACCCAGAACCAGAAGAATCTTCGCCCTGATGAAGTGAAGGAGCAGACGATGTTGAAAGCGCGAATCGAGAAGTTAGGTCGGGTAGCGATCCTGCGCCTTCGGGGAAGCATCGTCGTTGGGCCCGAGCTTGAGACCTTTCGTAAGACTGTCATGTCTCAGTTAGATGTCAGCGCAGTGCTTGTTGATTTAGCGCGCGTTAGTAGGATCGACGCCGGCGGGTTGGGTGTGTTGTTGCAACTGCGCGAGCACTTCGAGTCTAGCGGTGTTGAGTTTCGGCTTATAAAAGTCACAAAACTGGTACGCCAGGTCTTGGAAATAACTCGGTTGGACACAGTCTTCGAGATCTCGTCTGAAGAGAATCCGCCATCCGATGAGTTGAGTCTGAAGGCAGCCGGCGAAGTTGCAGTTGGTTAAGTCCGATTTGTTGCTAGACAAGGGATGCCGGCGGCTCGTCGTTGCTTAATTCCTCCGTCGCTTCATCCGGCAATTGCTCCGATTCTTCAGGCGTGATGTTTTGCTGCGGCTGTTGTTCATCGAGGTCGCGCTTGATGGCATCGAGAATACCGTTGATGAACTGTGTAGCTTCGTAGGTCGAGAAGCGGCGGGCTATTTCAAGTGCCTCATTGATGGCGACGGTGCGAGGGGTAGGCTCGTAGAGAAATTCGTAGACAGCGAGGCGGAGGATATTACGATCGACAATCGCCATGCGCGGAATGCGCCAGTGTTCGGCGCGCGAACGTATACGCTCGTCGAGAGCCTCGAGGTGCGACAGCGTTCCCGCCGCGAGGCGCGTCGCGAATTCACGCGCCGCTTCCTCTGTCTCGGAGTCGTCCAGCTCCGTCCAGTAGGTCTTCAAAACCTCTTCCGGGACAGCGTGGGCGAAATCAGCCGCAAAGAGCATTTGCAAGGCGCATTCACGCGCCTTACGTCGCGAACCCATAATCTTTCAAGGATGAAGGCGGAAGGTGGTAGGATGAACTCTCTTTTTCATCCTTTATCCTTCATCCTTCATCCGTCATCCTTTGCTAAATGCTTCCTTGTAAAGATTTACTAG
Organism: Acidobacteriota bacterium; assembly: GCA_046726155.1. GTDB lineage: Bacteria > Acidobacteriota > Blastocatellia > Pyrinomonadales > Pyrinomonadaceae > PSRF01. The sequence goes on along the minus strand of JBKOZZ010000050.1, from coordinate 922 downwards.
CTCAACCGCCGTCGTGGCGGCCTCAAAACCCTTGTTCCCCAGTTTGACTCCCGCACGATCGATTGCCTGGTCAATTGTGTCGGCAGTGACAACCCCGAAAACTACCGGCACGCCTGTTTGCAATCCTGCCTGCGCTATGCCGCTCGCTACCTCACTGGCTATGTACTCGAAGTGTGGAGTTTGGCCACGAATGATTGTACCGACGCAGATGACCGCATCAAACTTTTCCGAGCCGGCAAGCTTTAGAGCCAACAGCGGAATTTCAAATGCGCCTGGAACCTTGTATACCTCGACCCGTTTTTCGTCTGCTCCCAAACGCTCCAGGGCGTCAAGCGCGCCATCAACTAGACGAGAGCTGATGAAGTCGTTCCAACGACTGGCTACAATCGCGAAACGAAATCCTTGTCCATTAAGATGACCTTCGTGAATTACTGGCTGCAAGACAGAGCTGCTCCGGTTGACGCCGTTTGCTAAGGTTTATCCGGTCGTCTCGCAGTATAGGTGATGCGTTTCAGAGCGGCAAGCTGAAGGTATTTAGTGAAACAGAATTTCCTGTGTGTCATTCTTTGGACAAATGAAGTGAGCGAGGAAAGTCTGTCCTACCTCAATTACCTTTGAAGACGGGTTGTCGTTTTTCCAGAAAAGCGCGCGTGCCTTCGCGCACATCGTCGCTGTCAAACAGGCCGGCAAAAAGTTTCGCTTCCAGGGCGAGGCCTTCCGCGAGCGGCAACTCAGCGCCTCGAATAACGGCCGCGAGGCAGGCGCGAATAGCAAGCGGAGCTAGCCTGGTAATCTCGCGCGCCAACGACTCAGCTGCGCTCAACAACTCGCCCACCGGGGCCATGCGATTGATCAAGCCAATCTGTAAAGCTTCCGAGGCAGTGACGGCCCTTCCTGTCAATATCATCTCGAGTGCTCGTCC
>JBKOZZ010000049.1:0-22944 GCA_046726155.1 Acidobacteriota bacterium | reverse complement strand
GGTCAAATGCATCGGCAAAGAAGGCAACAAGATTAAACTTTCGCGAAAAGCTGTCTTGCGGGACGAGGACCGCAAAGCTGAGGCCGCGAGTGCGGGTGATTCCGTAGCTGCTCATGATTCTGATTAAGGTCGATTCTGATTTAGGTTTCTGCATGGCGTGCGTCTCTTATTTATCAAACTGACCCACCACCTCTATGGGCCATGGATTGACGCTTGAGTGGGCTTATGGTAACAATCTTCGCATTCCCTTTAGTTAGTTCCCCAAATTCCCCCTATACAAACAGGAGGAGTTGTTTTATGGGAGACAATGGAGATGGCGGCGGCGGCAGCGCCGGAGTTGTCGCAGTGCTGGTGATCTTTGTGATTGTGCTTTTGGCCTTGGCCTTTGTTTTCAGAGGGCGCTTGTTCGGCGGTGGGGGCACACAGAAAATTGACGTGAACGTTCAGACGCCAGCTAAGTAAGAAGCAAGTTCGAGAGACTTCGTTTTTGGACCGCGATCAATAGCCGGGCAGTCCGGTGGACTAATAGAGGAGCGCCACGGTGCTCCTCTTTTTCTTTGCCGCAAATGGTGAACAGTAGAAGGTGAATAGACCACCAATGGCAATTCGGGTTCAAGTTCGCTAGAGTAAACGGCAGTTCACTATTTACTGTTCACCATTTGCCATTCACTTTCTTATGACAGCTCCTAACATCGAAACGATAGTTTCCCTTGCCAAGCGGCGCGGGTTTGTTTTCCCCTCTTCGGAAATCTATGGCGGCCTCGGCAGTGCCTGGGACTACGGTCCGCTGGGAGTCGAGCTCTCGAATAACCTGAAGCAGTCATGGTGGCGCTGGATGGTCTATGAGCGCGATGACATTGAAGGCCTCGACTCGTCGATCATCTTGAACCGGCTGGTTTGGAAGTATTCGGGCCACGAAGATACCTTCAGCGATCCACTGGTAGATTGTCGGGAGTGCAACAGCCGTTTGCGTGCAGACAAATTGACGGATGGGAAATGTCCCAAATGTGACTCAACCGATCTTACCGAGCCACGCCCGTTCAACCTGATGTTCCAAACTCACGTTGGCGCTACCGCTGAAGATGATCCGGCTTCGCTAGTCTATCTCCGTCCGGAAACGGCCCAGGGTATATTCATTAACTTTCTAAATATGTTGACAACAAGCCGGCGCAAACTTCCCTTCGGCGTCGCGCAGATTGGTAAGTCGTTTCGCAATGAGGTTACACCGGGCAACTTCATTTTTCGCACACGCGAATTTGAACAGATGGAGATGGAGTACTTTGTCCGGCCCGGCGAAGATGAGAAAGCTCATCAGGAATGGATCGATGCCTGCCACAGCTGGTTTATCACTCTAGGCATCTCGGCAAATAATCTCCGTCTATATGAGCAGCCAAAAGAGGAGCTGGCCCACTATGCCAAGCGCACGGTAGACATCCAGTATCGTTTTTTTCCGGAGCGTGAGGAGGAGGAACGCCAGTGGGACGAGCTGATGGGAATCGCCAATCGCACCGATTTCGATCTGCGCACGCATTCGAAGAAGCCGGAGGACGCAGAAGGGAGGCGTTTGAATCCGGATTCTACAGAAGATCTGTCTTACTTCGATGAGGCAACCAAAGAACGTTTCTATCCTTACGTGATTGAGCCTGCGGCCGGCGTTAATCGCACTGTGCTGTCTGTGCTCATGGATGCCTACTCAGAAAAGACGAATGACAAAGGCGAGACGCGCGTGATATTGAAACTTGATCCAGCCCTGGCGCCGATCAAAACGGCGATTCTTCCGCTTGCGAAAAACAAGCCGGAGATTGTGGCGATGGCAAAATCTATCAAGCGCTCGCTGCAGCCATCGCTGCGCGCCGTCTACGACGATACGGGCGGCATTGGAAAACTCTATGCGCGCCAGGATGAAATTGGCACTCCTTTCTGCGTGACCGTGGATCACCAGTCGCTAGAAGACGAAGCGGTGACGATCCGTGATCGCGATACCTGGGAGCAGGAGCGCGTAAAGATTGCTGATTTGCAGGAGCATTTGTTGAAAAGATTAAAAATATAGTTTCGAGTTTCGGGTTTCGAGTTTCGGGTTTCGGGTTCGGATAGCATTATTTTAGATCGTCATTCGTCATCATAAGGTGGTCAATAACTATCGAGGGAACGACTCGGAACTCAGAAGTCAGAACTCGGGACTCGGAACTCGAAACTCGAAACTAATCTCAAATCATGCCAGTCGTTAAGAAGCGAAACTTACAAACCGAGACCCGCCTGTTGCTTGAATCCGGCGAGCCGGTCGAATTACCGCCAGCCGAAATAGCAGACCGCGATGTGCTGGTGCAGTTTGATCAGTTCAAGCCGTTTGTGCCCGAGCTACTCGAGGAATTGCGTGAAGGCACCACGGCCGAGCCAGTGGCAGTGATGAACGATGGCTCGACGTTTGCCATTCACGGCGCAACCCGCACTTTTTGGGTAAAGCTTTGGCACGCCGCCGGCACCGAGCTGACTAAAATAGATCGAGCGCAAATCATTAGTTGTCTACCATCAACCCGCGGTGTTCAAGTCCTGGTCGAATCGCCAGAAGAATAAGTCCAGGACCCAACGATCATTCAAGCAGTTTAGAGTTCAGCCTTTAGGTTGTTTTTCTCAGATGCAGGCAAGCTGAAGCTTGTACTCTAAACTGCTTGAGAGATATTGGACGAGATGTCGATAATTCCCGAAAAAGTTATTGGTATAGCCAACGCTGTTCGTGATGCGGGCGGTCGCGCGCTGCTTGTCGGCGGGTGTGTTCGTGACCTGCTCATGAGCGGCGAGCCGAAGGATTGGGATGTGGAAGTCTATGGCATTGAGCCCGCCAAATTACGCTCTTTGCTGGACCAATTTGGACCAGTAAACGTAGTCGGCGAAGCGTTCACAGTCTACAAGCTCGGTCCTGATCTCGATGTCTCGCTGCCACGCCGCGAGCGAAAGTCAGGTCGCGGTCATCGTGCTTTTGTCATTGAGGGCGATCCCTTAATGACAGTTGAAGATGCTGCGCGCCGCCGCGATTTCACCGTCAATGCGATCCTGCAAGATCCATTAACAGGCGAAATCATTGATCCATTTGGTGGCCAGGAAGACATCAAGAATAAGAAGCTGCGCGCGGTGTCGGCCACGACATTTGTTGAAGATAGTCTGCGCGTCTTGCGTGCAGCGCAGTTAGCGGCGCGTTTTGAATTTGATATTGAACCGGAAACCGTTGCGCTCTGCCGCGCGATGGATTTGTCTGATCTCCCAGCCGAGCGGATCTGGGGAGAAATTGAGAAGCTCTTGCTGCGTGCTTCTCGTCCTTTTGTCGGACTCGATTGGCTCCGCCAGCTGGGCGCAGTTGATCAACTGTTTCCGGAGATAAAAGACCTGATGGAAGTGCCTCAGGATCCCGAGTGGCATCCCGAAGGCGACGTCTTTGTTCACACTCTGCTGGTTAGCGATCGGGCTCACGAGGAGATCGGCGACTTGCCTTATGCGAAACAAGTAACGGTGATGCTCGCCGCTGTTGCCCACGACTTTGGCAAACCTTCGACCACCGAATTCCTGGAGGGACGCTGGCGCTCACGCGGCCATGAGGAAGCAGGAGTGTTGCCCACCACGACGTTTTTGGATCGTCTGAACATTAACACGCTTGACGGCTACGATGTGCGGGCGCAGGTTATTGCGCTGGTGCGGGAACACTTAAAGCCCGGTGAGTTTTTCAAGAAGCGAGAGGAGGTGGGCGATGGTGCATTTCGCCGACTGGCCCGCAAGTGTGAGTTGGATCTGCTGTATCGCATAGCGAAGGCTGACTCGCTAGGCCGCAACGCTGACTGGGTGCCACGCGAAAAGTGGTACGACGCCGCGCCGCAGGAATGGTTTATTCAACGCGCGAAGGAACTGGAAGTCGAGCGGCAGCCACCCGCGCCGATCTTGTTAGGTCGCCATCTATTGGAAATGGGCCTGGAACCGGGGCCGCGAGTTGGCGAGATCATTACGGCGATTTACGAAATGCAGTTGGATGGCCGCGTGCGTGATCTTGAAGAGGCAAAGCAAGCGGCGTCGGATCTAATAACTAAAGCTCACGTGCCATAAGGAGAGGAAGGGAAATCCTTATTGACTTTATTTCCAAAAGGGGATATTGAAGGCAACCGTGCATTGCTAGTTGTGTGCTACATCCGCGGAAGGCAACACCTCTGCAACATCCAATATAGGTTCCAAAAACTTGCTAACCAATTTATCTGAAACGATCGCGTAAACAGCAAACTCCACCTCAAGGAGAACCCCATGCTTAAACGAATATTAATTCTCACCAGCCTCGGCCTTACTTTGTGGCTAACACTATCGTCTAGCAACCGAATAGATGGCAGCGTGAGCGCGCTGGCATTCAACTTTCCCAGCGCCCGCGATAACCCGCCCGCAGGTTGGACTGGCCCCGTTTTTAAACTAAGCCAGAATTACCCGACAACTGCGCCAACGCCGGAAGTTTTGCCCTGGAAGGCATTCGATTTTAAGACGCAACCAATGGAATACATCAAGGCGGTACTCGCTTACGGTCTTGAGGGCAATGTCGAAGTTGAGTTTCAGGGCCAACTGAACAACGTGCGTAAGTGGTATCACGCGCCCTGGATGCATCCAGGTAGAGAGTTCATTCACGGCTTGACCCATGAACGCAGCTCCCGACCAAAAGAACTTGCACCGACGCAAACTGGGATGTTTCAAAATTGGGCCGTTGGCTTATATAACGCGCCGGCTGCCTTCACCATCGGCAAGGTGTGGGCCAATCCGAACTCTCCCGATCCTTCGCTTGCACGCTTTCCCGATGGCGCTATGGCCCTCAAGTTATTGTTTACGCAAGCTCCGGTCAGTCAAGTGCCTTATCTCAAGAATGATTTTCAGTGGCTGGCTGACATCAACCGCATTTCACAGGGAGGCGCACCACCGGAGAAGCTCAGACTGTTGCAGATCGACGTAGCCGTGCGCGACACGCGCGCAAACAGCACGACGGGCTGGGTCTTCGGTACCTTCATCTATGACTCGGAAGCCGCAGGTAGCACGCCGTGGCAACGGCTTGTCCCGATAGGTTTAATGTGGGGCAACGACCCATCGAAGGTTATTGTTGGCGGGCCTCTCAGTCAGACTTTCATCAACCCTGCTCAACGCATTCCGCAACATCTCGGCTTCAAAGGACGGCTGAACGGACCAGTAGATAATCGAGTCTCATCCTGTCTGTCCTGCCACTCAACTGCTGCAATGTCTCTTGATCCGCCGCGGCCGACAATACCAGGAATTCCGCCGGCGAATCCAAACAGCGCGCAACTTAAGAGTTACTTCCGTAACATTCTCTCGGGCACCCCGTTCACGCCTGGCTACACATCGCTTGATTATTCACTGCAGCTACAGGTGGGCATCGCAAACCTGGTAGGTTCGGGCGGATTTCAGCCGCCGGCACTGCATGGACTAATGGCCCCGGGAGCCGCAGCCCGTCTTAACGCGGCGAGGGAGCGGGCCAAAAACGTAATTGTTCCGATGGAACGGGATGGAACTCCTGAGCCTCGAAGACCACATTAATGCTGACGTTAGGCTCTTAGTAAACCCGGGAAATCTATCTGGAGATCCGCAGATATCTTGATTCGTTGTCTGACCATCGCGCTCTCGTTTTTCGAATCTGAAAAACCTGCGTAATCTGCGGATTACGGTTCCGGTTGTTGTTGCGTGACACAGTGAATCGTTCCCATGCCCCAGACCAGCGGCTCGCAGTTGATTCCTACTACCCTCCGATTCGCAAACAAACGTTGTAGCGTTTCCAGGGCCTGTGCATCATTCGCGTGTCCGAATACAGGAGCGAGCACGACCTCATTGGCGATGTAGAAGTTTGCGTAAGACGCAGGCAGGCGATCCAGATTGCGATTGTCCGTGCTCGTTCCGCCGACAGCTCCGGGCATGGGCAACGTAACAATCTCAAAAGAACGATCCCGCGCATCAGTCATGCTTTGCAGTCTGCGCAAGTTGTCCTGCAACAATTTGTAGTTGGCATCTTCCGGGTCGTCTTCCACGGCGCAGACAATTACATCCGGCGCTGCGAAACGCGCGATGTCGTCAATGTGTCCATCGGTGTCGTCGCCGACAATTCCTTCTCCCAGCCACAATACTTTTTCAACCCCAAGATAGTCTTTCAAATAATTCTCTATCTCATCCTTTTTTAGCTGGGGATTGCGATTCTCGTTCAATAAGCATTGCTCAGTTGTCAACACACAGCCGGCGCCGTTGACTTCGATCGAGCCGCCCTCCATCACAATACCGGGTTCGAAGCGCGGTACTTTCAACAGTCTCTGCAAACGCGCCGGTATCGAATCATCCTTCTTCAATTCCTCGTACTTGTTTCCCCAGGCGTTGAATATCCAATCATTGAACGCGAGTGGCTGTTCGATAGACTGAAGTTTATCGGACCCTTGTTTGTCGCACACAAGAAAGTTTGGGCCGTAGTCACGAATCCACGAGTCAACCGTGGGAATGTGATGGCAACAAATGTTTTCGGCGCCTGGAAAAATACAACGCGCGCGCACAGCCGCTTCGGTCCTCTCATCGTCGACGAGAAGATCCACGATCTCATTTGGCGCAAGCGCCGCCATCATTTGGACAAAAATTTCTTCAACCTGCGGCACCCGATGCGGCCAGGTTTCCGGGTCCTTTGGCCAGGTCAGCCAGGTCGCGCTGTGTCGCTGCCACTCGGGAGGCATCCGGTAACCGAGTTCAACTGGTGTCGGCATGGAAGAATTATTTGCCCGTGGTTGGTTCGAGGAAGCGCGATGAGAGGGGCGCGTAGAAATCAATGCGGCGATCGCGAAGGAAGGGCCAGTTTTGGCGCGTTTCCTCGATTTTCTGAAGGTCGCATTCGATCACGAGGACTTCTTCTTTATCCGCTGAGGCTTTCCCGATAACGCGTCCAAACGGATCGGCGACGAATGATTGGCCCCAGAAGTTGAGCTTGCCTTCACGGCCCACCCGATTAACTACGACAATATAAACGCCATTTGCGATCGCATGCGCACGCTGAATTGTTTCCCAGGCGGAATGCTGCGCCTGGTTCATCTCTTCGGCTTCGCCGGGCAGCCAGCCAATGGCCGTGGGGTAGAAGATAAACTCCGCCCCACTCAAGGCAGTTAACCGGGCGGCCTCGGGAAACCATTGATCCCAACAGACCAGCGCGCCCACCTTGCCGTATTGCGTGTCATGAGTTTGGAAGCCCAGGTCGCCGGGCGTGAAGTAAAACTTTTCATAGTAGAGCGGGTCGTCGGGAATGTGCATCTTGCGATACTTGCCCACGATCTTTCCCGCAGCGTCGATGGTCACCGCAGTGTTGTGATAAACGCCTGCGGCGCGCTTTTCAAAGACCGAGGCAACGATGACAATCTTCTTCTGCCGCGCTACTTTGCCTAACGCATCGGTTGTTGGACCGGGAATGGTATCCGCAAGTTTGAAGAGCTCGATGTCTTCAGTCTGACAAAAGTATTGCGAGCGGAAGAGCTCCTGCAGGCAAACAATCTGCGCGCCTTTCTTTGCCGCTTCGCCAATGCGGGCGATTGCTTTCTTGAGATTAGCATCGGGGTTTTGGTCGCAGCTCATCTGGATCAGACCAACTTTTACTATGTTCGACTTCGCTTTCTTTGGCATGGGGAAAGTATAGCGTCCAAAGTCCGACGTCCAAAGTCCAACGTCAAATTGCTTTGGCGTTAAGCTTCAGCGTGATGTTTCGGCTCTGCCGTCTGATGTGCGGTGGCGGCTCCGCCCCACCGCAAGCGACATTTCTTTTTGGGCTGCGCTCGTTTGGGGCGTAGCCCCGAGTTTATAATTAAGTCTTTCGGAAGGTCACAGACCTTCCGCACATCAGGCGGCAAAGCCGCGAAGGCTTGCCTTCAAACCAAACGAACAACGTAAAGAGTCGAACTCTAGCTGCTTGAAGAGCATTGGACGTTGGACCTTGGACTCGTTAATATGTCCGGTCGTTTTTAACCTCCAATTCAAGAGAGAGTGCCCAATGATTGATTTCGAGTTGACCGAAGATCATAAAGCGCTGGTGCAAACCGTCCGCGAGTTTGCGCAGAAAGAGGTTGCGCCTTACATCAAGGAGTGGGATGAGAAACAGGAATTTCATCCCGAAGTTTTAAGAAAAATGGCCGAGTTGAATCTGCTCGGTGTTTGCATCCCTGAAGAATATGGCGGCGCCGGCTTCGATTACATTTCGCTCGGTCTGGTTTGCGAAGAACTTGAAGCGGTCGACACTTTCATGCGCGTCGTCATGTCAGTTCATACCGGTTTGAATTCGTTGACACTCCTTACCTGGGGCAGCGAAGAGCAAAAGGAGAAATATCTGGTGCCGCAGGCTAAGGGCGAGAAAATTGCCACCTATGGTTTGACCGAACCGGGCGCCGGATCGGATGTGGTGGGTTCGCGGTCCACGGCGCGCCGCGAAGGCGATGAGTATGTGCTCAACGGCGAGAAGATGTGGATCAGTTTGGCGGATATCGCCGACAATTTTCTGTTCTTTTGCTGGACCGATGAAGAGAAACGTCGCAATCGCGACCATAGCGGCATGTCTTGTTTCATTGTAGAGCGCGGCATGAAGGGTTTCACTTCCGGCACCATTCACGGCAAGCTGGGAATTCGTGCCGGCAACACCGGATATTTTTCGCTGCAAGACGTGCGCGTGCCGGCAGCGAATCGCGTGGGTGAAGAGGGCGAAGGTTTTAAGATCGCGATGTTTGCTCTGGAACAGGGAAGATTCACAGTTGCTGCGGGGGCGACCGGAGTAATCCGCGCTTCGCGCGATGCGTCCGTCGCTTACGCTTTGGAACGGGAGACCTTCGGCACAAAGATCGCAAATCACCAGCTCGTCAAACAAAAAATTGCGGAGATGGAAGCCGATTACCAAATGTCGCGTCTGCTCTATCTGCGGGCCGGCTATTTGAAGAACACTGGGCAAGCCAATGCACGCGCAACTAGCCTGGCGAAGTGGCAGGCAACCACTCGCAGCGAAAAAGCGGCTTCAATGGCGATTGAGGTCCACGGCGCCAACGGTTATGCAAACGACTACCCGGTCGAACGTTACTGGCGCAACTGCAAAGCCGCGATCATTTACGAGGGTACCCGCGACATCCACACGCTAATGCAGGCCGACTGGGCCTTGGGTTTGAAAAAAGAGAAGCCCGCGCGCAAAACACTGCCGCCGTGGCAGCCTGCCGAATCGCGAGATGCAGTCAACTTGTAAGTTAGATGAGGGCGAACAATAGCAACAAACGTCTGTTTTTAGTGTCTTGCTTCAAAGATGCGATTGAAAGGCGTTTCAGTTGCACGGCGGAATTGAGAAATACCGCCGGCGAGCACAACATCCCGGATCGCTGATTCCGACTATCAGCGGGGGCAAGCCCGCCTTCCTCACCCTGAGACTATTTAGTCGCTCCTTTGAGCTTAGCTTGAATGCCGTTCACTAGGAATTACAACAGGACGTGGATCAGCTCGTGGTCAGGAAGGCGGGCTTGCCCCCGCTCTTAGTTTTAGGGTGAAACTTTACGTAGAGTGTAAGACTGCGTCTGTTACGCGAGGGAAGGACTATGAAGTTTCCGTTTCAGGGTCAGGGCTTTCGGAGCGCATTTCAGCATCAGGTGGCGGTTCCTGCGCTGTCGTCTCCTCACTTTGATCGACACCGGTAAGTTCCTGATGCCTGGCGACAGCGCGGTTGACTGCCCATTCGACTTCTTCCAGTTTGAAAGGCTTGGAGAAATAGGCGAAAGCGCCCAGGTCGAGGAGCTCCTTGCCATCAATCTCCCCTTCAGCGTTAGGCATTCCCGATATCACAATCACCGGGATGGCAGGATGCTTTGCTTGAATGTATTTCAAAAGCTCGCGGCCGCTGAGTCCCGGCATAGAAATGTCAGTAAGAACTGCATCGTAGGTCTCAATGTCCAAATAGGCTAAGGCTTGTTCGGCGCGATCCGCTGTATGACACTCGTGTGCAGAAGAAAAGAACTGATGAAGCGTTTCTCGAATAAGGTTGTCATCATCGACGATTAATAAAGTGGCCATCTAACTCAGTTTCTCCCCCCTGCTGAGCCCTGCTTAAGAGATCGCATTCTAGCCGTCTTTCAGAGGGCACGCTAGAGTTTGTGATGGATCTACGGAATCAAATCTATGCATGAAAGTTTGCTGCGCGTTGTTTGAGGTTGAATCTTCGCGGAACGTATGATCGGCCGCGGATAATCGACGTTAATCCGGTCATGCGCTGGCCCAAATTGTTTCGGCTGGAATGGCGATGGCTTTTGCCAACAAGCGAAGCAAAAACAAGCCGCGCACAACTACAAATAACAGCAACGCTCTGTTAGTATGAGTCCGCACTTCTTCAACTGTGGACGGCACTTGGGTACTGATGCAGTTTCAAGCCGGAAGTTTAGAGTTCAGCCTTTAGGCTGCCGCTTCGACACGCAAGCTAAAGCTTGAACTCTAAACTGCATCAGTGTCGGCAGTTGACGCTGTTCGCAGGCAAACTTCCGAATTCAGGAGACCTGAAGGAAATGGGCCACGAGTTAAGGACAGAGCGCGAGCTGTCTCTGGATTTCTTGCGCGTATGCGAAGCAGCTGCAATTGCCGCGGCGCGCACGATGGGACAAGGCGACCGCAAATATTCCGACCATGTAGCGGTCGAAGCGATGCGCGAAGTTATGGACACGGTGCCAATGCGCGGCCGCATCGTGATCGGTGAGGGTGAACGCGACGAAGCCCCGATGCTTTACATCGGTGAAGAAGTGGGTGGCGGTTTCGGCGTCGGCGAGGAGATTGGCGAATCCTGTCCGGAGGTAGACATTGCAGTCGATCCGCTCGAGGGTACAAACCTTTGCGCGCTTGGGGCCAACAATGCGATTGCAGTGCTGGCTGCGGCTGAACGTGGCGGGCTGCTGAATGCGCCCGACCTTTACATGGATAAGATTGTAGTGGGCCCATCCTCGCGGGGCGTGGTGGACCTCGATGCGCCCGTCAAAGACAATCTCAAGAATATTGCGCGTCGCTTAGGTCGCGACGTTGAAGACTTGACAGTGATTGTGCTCGATCGTTCGCGACATCAAAAATTGATTGCCGACGTGCGCGCGGCCGGAGCACGTATACGCTTGATCAGCGACGGCGACCTTTCAGCCGGAATCTCAGCCGCGGTTGCCGGAACAAACATTCATGCGCTGGTGGGCATTGGCGGCGCGCCGGAGGGCGTGCTAACGGCCGCGGCAATGAAATGCCTGAACGGCGAGATACAGGCGCGACTGGTTTTTGACCCGGAGCGCCTGGGTGTTGACAAAGGCAAGGTCCCGCCGAAGACAGAAGTGTTAGAGCGTTTGCAGACGATGGGCATTACGGATGGGAACAAGATTTACGATACAAACGATCTGGCGCCCGGCCGCAAGATTATCTTCGCGGCAACTGGAGTAACAGACGGCGCGTTGTTGAAAGGCGTCAGGTTTTTCGGCGCCGGCAAACGAACGCATTCTGTGGTCATGACGACTGAGTCGCGGCACATTCGGTTTGTGGATACGCTGCATATCGAGGGTGGGCCGGATACTGTGATCAGATTTTGATCCGGCGGCGTGAGAAGTGAGAAGTGCGAAGTTAGAGAAAGACCAAAGACCAAAGACCAAAAACCGAAGACCGAAGACCCATAACTAAACTTCCGATGTACGCTTCACCAACCAACTACATTCCGCAAAACAGTACCCTTCGCCGGCCGTTGATAATGTGGCTCACCGTGGCGGCCGGGTCTGTCGCGGTAATGTTGCTCATAATCGGCGCTCCTCTGGCAGTCAAGGCAGGGCACCCGTTCTGGGGACAGACGATCTATCGAGCGTTCAGTTATGTCTGTCATCAAATTCCGGAGCGCTCCTTTTTTATTGCGGAACACCAATTTGCCGTTTGCGCTCGTTGCACCGGTCTTTACGCCGGCTTCACGCTGGCGACTGTTGTGTATCCGCTGGTTCGATCGCTACGGCAGATTGAAGCTCCAGCGCGCAAGTGGCTTTTCATGGCAGCGACTCCGCTCGCGATCGATTTTGCGCTGGGGTACCTCGGAATATGGAACAACACCCATTTTTCGCGCTTCGCCACTGGCGCACTGTTGGGCTCGGTTGCTGTTCTCTATGTCATGCCGGGCTTAATTGACTTAAGCCTGCGTGACTGGGGAGGCAGGCACAAGGATTCATCGCCGGTCGCCGCAGAAGGAATTTCGCCCGCCGAAATGTTCTCGATTAAGGCCTCAGCGGCGCCCAGCGACTACAGCGCGCCCGAGCGGCGCATCTGAACGTGACAGCAATGCTAGCGCAGGCAGATAAGTAATCCAGCCAGGCTTTCACTCACTCTTGTCCGGGAGCCCTTGTTGCTGCTTTGCTTGCGTACGCCAATCAGTTAGAATCGCCTGCCTTCGAGAGCACAGGATATTAGTCTTCGGTGAGCAAATTAGTGGGTGGATAATGCGCCGTCGGCAGTTACGTGACGGCGCTTAGAGTGTACGGACGATCCTTCGCCTGGACCAGTATCAGGCTTTATTCGTCATTATGATTTTTCAGGATACGAAACCACCTTTTGGGCCCACTCCGAATGAACTCTTCGTGCGCTATTTCCACGATCTAACGAACAAGACTTGGGGGAACATCAGTCCGCTTTATCGGCTCGATGCTTTTGACTGGACGATTCTGATCCTCTATTTCGCTATCCTGGCGGTGTTGGCGGTTTACGGCGCCTACCGCATCAAGCAGGTTGTTGACTTCTGGCGATATCGCAAATTTGTTCCACAACCCAGGGGCTCTTTCAGCGAAGCAGATCTGCCACTCATTACGGTGCAGCTTCCACTCTTCAACGAAATGTACGTTGTCGAACGGTTAGTGAAGGCCATAACCGAGATTGATTATCCGGCTGAGAAGTTGGAGATTCAGGTCCTCGATGATTCAACCGATGAAACAGTGAAAATTGCCGAGGCCACGGTGGCAAAATATGCGCAACAGGGTTTCGACATTCATTACATTCATCGTTCAGATCGGACCGGCTTTAAGGCCGGCGCGCTCGAGGCCGGCACGAAAGCCGCCAAAGGCGAGCTGCTGGCCATTTTCGACGCCGACTTTGTTCCCAAGCCTGATTGTTTGCGCAAGCTTGTCGATTACTTCACCGATCCCATGGTTGGCTGCGCACAAATGCGCTGGTCACACATTAACGGCAATTACAATCTGCTGACTCGACTGCAGACCATTATGCTCGATGGCCATTTTGTCGTGGAACAAACCACGCGCAATCGCACCGGCGGATTTTTCAACTTCAACGGCACCGCCGGTATTTGGCGCCGCAGCGCGATAGCTATGAGCGGCGGTTGGCAGCACGACACGCTCACCGAAGATACAGACCTCAGTTTTCGCGCGCAGTTGATGGGCTGGAAATTTATTTACTTGCTTGACGAGGAAGCGCCGGCGGAGATTCCAGTTGAGATTAACGCTTTCAAGGCCCAGCAAAGGCGTTGGGCCAAAGGCGTTATGCAGGTGGGTATTAAACTCTATCCCCGGATTTGGCGGTCGCGTCTGCCGATGCGGGTGAGGCTGGAGATGTTTTTCCGGTTGACCGGAAACATCAGTTATCCCTTGATGATTGTGGCGAGTTTTCTGCAGTTTCCGCTTTTACTTGTCCGTTACAATCAGCCGTTCTATCACTTGATGATTCTGGATTTGCCATTATTGTTTTTTTCCTCAGTTTCGGTGTTCCTCTTTTATGGAACGGCCGTTTGGTATCTCGATGAGAAGCGCACGCCCCGTTTGTTGCACTTGCCGCTGGTGATGGCGCTGGGTATTGGCCTGGCCTTTTCCAACGCGCGGGCAGTGCTCGAGGCGCTGTTTGGAATTAAAAGTGATTTTATCCGCACTCCCAAATACCAGGTCGAAGAAACTCACGACGAAACCTGGAAGCGTAAGAAGTACAAACGGAAACGCGGATTGCTGCCACTGCTGGAGCTGAGTTTTTCGATCTATTTCCTGTTGGCGATTCTCTATGCCGCCCGGATGCGCATGTGGGGCACGGTGCCTTTCCTGTTTCTGTTCTTCTTTGGGTTTGGTTACATGGGCGTGATGAGCTTCGTCCAATCGCTTAGCGGCGGCCGCCTGGCTTCGCTGTGGCGGCCTGCTGCGAAGCCCTCAATCGGGCATTAATGCTGCTATTCGTGTTTCTCCACGCTTCTACATCGCTGTCAAAACAAAGACGAATGCTTGTCCTACGCATTTATCCGCAACTTTCTTGATCTAGCTTGCTGCCTTAAACTACTATCCCTTCGTCCCCACTCAAGAGTGCAGGGCTCTGTCCAACGCGCCGCAGATAAAGCGCTTGCTTACAACTCTCAACTCGAATTCAGTTGCCGTGCCGAGGAGAAACATGTCTACAAAATTAATTTTCCCCGTGAGATTCTCTGTTCTCATCATTCTTCTTTTGGCTTGCGCAGCTGGCGTCCTGGCCCAATCGCAAGCGACGACCGGAAACATAGAAGGCCGCGTGCTTGATCCAAAGCAGGCCGCCGTGCCGGGGGCGACCGTCACTGCCACTAACCAGCAAACTGGCCTTGAAAAATCGACGACCACTAACGACGAAGGTAGTTTCCTAATCATCCTGCTGCCACCAGGAACCTACACCGTTCGCGCCGGCGCTGGGGGCTTTGCGCAAAGTGAGATCAAGGATTTAACGGTCAATGTCGGGAGCAAGACGCCGCTGGACATAACTCTGTCGGTGGGTGCCGCGAGCGGAACGGTCACGGTGAGCAGCGAGGCCCCGACGATCGAAACTACTCTCACGTCTGTCTCAACGACCATCAATTCGCGGGCAATTGAGAATCTACCGGTCAATGGACGTAATTATCTGGATTTTGCCACGCTCACACCGGGCGTGATTCGCGATCAAAATCGCGAGGGGGATCTTTCAGTGGGAGGCCAGAAGGGGACGCTAAACAACCTTCAGGTCGATGGCACCGACAACAACAATACCTTTTTCGGACAGTCTTTCGGCCGTACCGGAGTACGCCCGCCGTACCAGTTTTCGGAAGAGTCAGTGCAGGAATTTCAGGTGAACCAGAACGGTTTTTCGGCTGAGTTTGGTCGAGCCGGGGGAGCCGTGATCAACGTCGTCACGAAATCTGGAACCAACGATTTTCACGGCGGTGCATTTGAGTATTTTCGCGACGAATCACTCAACGCAAACACGCCACAATTGAAGGCTTCTCAATTTCAGCGCGGTCTACCAAACAAGCGTCCACCACTGCAGATAAATCAGTTTGGGGGCCGTCTCGGCGGTCCAATCAAGCGAAACAAAGCATTTTTCTTTTTCACCTACGACGGTCAGCGCCAGAAATTGCCAAACTTCCTCGATCCTCCGAACTTTTTCGCCCAACCGGCCAACATCCAGGCGCTGCTGTTGCCAAAGTTAAATACATATCAAGTCAATCGCGACCAGGATGTTCTGATGGTGAAAGGAGACATCTCTCTCACCGGGAAAAATCAACTGTCGCTGCGTTTTAATCAACAAAACTTTACCGGAAAGAACAATGAGTTCACGGGCACGCTGGGTACCGAAGAGCATTCGGGTGATAGCATCGCCAAGACCACCACGTTTTCCGGTGCTCTAATCTCGACCATCACCGCCTCCACCACCAATGAGTTTCGTTTCCAAGTTGCCAAGGACCGCGAACCGGGCGAGGCGAACAGCGATCAGCCTGAAGCGCAAATCAATACCGGGTCGGGCTTCCTATTGATTGGTCGCAACAATTTCAGCCCGCGCGAGACCACGATCAAGCGTTTGCAGTTTATCGATAACCTTTCGCACCTGATTGGTCGCCACAACTTTAAGGCGGGAATTGACGTTAACCGCGATCGGATCTTCAATTTCTTTCCGGGCTTCTTTTCAGGGCAATACACTTTCACCTACGCGTCATTTGGAACGAATACGCCTTCCGCCTTTTCGCAAAACTTTGCAGGAGCTGGGACCTCCGGAGCGACCACCCACCCGAACAGTACTGATTTTGCTGTTTTCCTTCAGGATGATTTCCGTGTGAACCCAAAGCTGACATTGAATCTGGGCGTGCGCTATGACAAGCAGTTTATGGCTCGGCCACCAGTACGGAATCCTGATCCCGCATTACTCGCAGCCGGTCTGGATACAAGTCGTCAACCAAACGATAGCAACAACTTTGGCCCGCGCGCCGGTTTCAGCTACGCGCCCAATGAGAAGATGGTTATTCGTGGAGGGTACGGGCTCTTCTTCGGCCGGACAACGGCGATCATGCTGGGTACGGCCCATTCAAACAATGGCATCAATATTCTGGGCGTAACGCTGAATTGCGCGGCAGTGCCGAATCCCTGCCCGACCTATCCAAACATTTTTACAACAGCGCCGGCAGCCGGCGCTAACATTCCCAACCTATTCCTCTTTTCGAAAGATTATCAGCAGCCCTACGTGCAACAGGGACGAATAGGCGTCGAACGAGAAATCATGAAGGATACAACTCTCTCGGTCACGTATCTCTATTTCCGCGGCGTGCATCTTTCACGTACTCGCGATATCAATCTGTTTCCACCCGTAGCCACGACGGCGATAGACCCGGCGACGGGCCAGACTTTTACTGTTCAGCGTTTTCCGGGAACGGGCACAACTCCAGCCGGCCAATTTACTTCTGCAAGTCCGCTGCGACCAAACCCCCGCTTCAATCGCATAAACCTGTTTGAGAATTCAGCCAACTCGCGCTATCAGGGCCTCGCTATTCAAGGTAGGAAACGGTTTTCTCAGACGCGCTGGGTGCCATTCTTCCAGGGCGGCGCCTTTCAGTTACTGCTGTCCTACACTTTCTCGAAAGCCGAAGACGATAAGCCTGACCAGACTTCAGTGGTTCCCGGTGGCGGCGATGATTCTAAAGTTGCGGAAAATCCTTTTGACTTGCGAAACGAGTGGAGCTACTCCGACGCCGACCAGCGTCATCGTCTGGTGCTCAGCTCAGTTTTTGAGTTAGGAAAGATCAAATCCACGAACAAGCTGTTGCGTGCCATATTCAACGATTACACCTTATCGGGGATTACGCAGCTTCAATCAGGTTTTGCTTACTCAGCCCAGGTGGGAGCGGACTTAAACCGCGATGGCAATTCTCGCGACGACCGGGTTCCAGGTTTCGCGCGCAACAGTTTTCGCACGCCCACCGTTTACCAGTCCGACGCACGGATAACGCGGACCATTCGCACGAGCGAGACGACGAAACTACGATTGATACTCGAAGGCTTCAATATCTGGAACCGGGCTAACACCGGGTTAGCGCCCGGCGGAGGCTATTTCTCGTTTGTGAACGTCAACCAGTATCGCGGATTTACGGCGGACGCGGCGACGAGTAGGTTGACGTTGCTTCCAGCGCTGCCGGCAAATGCCTTTGGCTTGCCGCGCTCAATCATTACCCCCAGGCAATTGCAACTGGCTATCAAGTTCGATTTTTGAGTTACTCTGTGCCTTTCCTGTGTGCTCTGTGTCTCTTATCGTAAGTATTCATTTACTTGTTTGCTCAGCGTAGCGGACAGAGAACACGGGATACGCCGGGAGATTAGGTTCAATTCAGGTGGAGATACTCTTCCAAGGCTTGACATCGTTTCGGCGGCTTCCTATAGTTCCCCTGGTTACCCAAGTCATGCACAACGCCTGGTATTACTGCTGCTGTCATTGCACCTGTTGCGTCTGGTGTCCAGAGCGCGATCGGGAGAGCTTTGGCAGCGTGAAGAGCGGATGAGTTAAGTAGCCAAGCGCAGCAAGAGTTTTCAAAAACCGGTCGCGACACCTGCAGAGGATCGCAACCGGCTTTTTGTTTTTGACGTGCGAATAGTTTTGTCCGACAAAACTTTAAAAGTCTGTCATGTGCGATCTCGGCGCCTTTGGAGTGCGGTGACCTGTCACCGCTTTGGCCTTGGGCGACCTGGCGCCCAAGCTTTTCAATTAGTTCCAGTCAACCGGCAGCCGCGACAAGTCGCGACCGACCAAAGCGGTGAAGCGGGTACCCGGCCGGGCAGCCCGGCTGGGATGCTTGTCAGGTCACCGCACTCCCAAGAGTTCTCGCGAAACATATCGTTGGAGTTTAGTAAGACCAAATTATGGCAAGCGCGTTATCGAAAGAACTGAGTTGTCCGGTGGGCGGCGACTCAATCGAATCAAGCATTGGCAATACGCCCCTGATTCGGCTGCGAAACATCGCGCGAGACCTGCCGGAGGGTGTCGAAGTCTTTGCCAAGGCTGAACACTTGAACCCGGGAGGATCAGTCAAAGATCGGCCGGCACTTTGGATGATTTTGGAAGGCGAGCGAAGCGGACGGCTGAAACGCGATATGACCATCCTGGATGCGACCAGCGGAAATACGGGCATAGCTTACGGGATGATCGGGGCGGCACGAGGCTATCCCGTAACCATTTGCCTGCCAGGAAACGCGAGCATGCAGCGGAAGCGAATTCTGCGCAGCCTCGGAGTGGAGTTGATCGATACAGATCCGCTGCAGTCCACCGATGGCGCGCAGTTAATCGCTCGCGAGCTATCTGCAAGAGAGCCGCAGAAATATTTCTATCCGGATCAGTACAACAACCCCGCAAATTGGCGCGCCCACTACGAAACCACCGCCGCAGAAATTTGGGAGCAGACTGAAGGGCGCATCACACATTTCATCGCGGGTCTGGGAACGTCCGGGACTTTTGTTGGAACCAGTCGACGCCTTAAGGAATTCAATCCGGCTGTGCGGGTGATATCGATGCAGCCGGATTCTCCTTTTCATGGACTCGAAGGCCTGAAACATATGGCCACGGCGCTGGTGCCCAGAATTTATGATCCGGCGTTGGCGGATGAGAATGTGGAAGTGTCAACTGGAGATGGACAGGAAATGGCGCGCCGGCTGGCGCGTGAAGAAGGCTTGCTCGTTGGTACCAGCTCCGGGGCGAATGTATTTGCCGCGTTGCGATTGTCTCTGTCACTACCAAGAGGTTCGGTCGTGGTTACCATCCTCTGTGATGGCGGTGAACGATATGCTGATTAGGCTGGTAGCGGCTTTGCCTCCACTGCGGAAAGGCTTCGCCTTTCTCGCCATGTTGTTTCTTGAGCTGGAGGCTGCGCCGCAGGGAAATCTTGAGAGGCATAGCCTCGCAGCAGCAAGTTTTGGAACGCCGCAAATTATCAGTTTGCGTTACAAAATCGACAAACTGAAGTTTGTCGGAAACCTTTGGCAAACGTTTTCCGAAAGGAACCTTAGTCATGTCAGTAACCATTAATATCCCGACAGCGCTGCGTCAGTTTACCGGCGGCAATTCAAGCATTGAGGTTGAGGCGACGACAACCGGGGAGGCTTTGGATCGCTTGACGTCGCTCTACGCAGGACTGCGCCGCCATCTTTACGACGATAGGAATGCGCTGCGCAGTTTTGTGAATATTTACCTTAATGAAGAAGATGTTCGTCATCAGTCAGGCGGCAACACGCCGGTGAAGGATGGCGACACACTAATGATCGTGCCTTCGATTGCCGGAGGCGTTACCACCGAGCCGGAAGTTTTCGGCGCCTTGCCCTCGTTATCAAACGAAGAGATCGCCCGCTACAGCCGCCACTTGATCATGCCTGAGGTTGGTTTGGAAGGGCAGAGGCGATTGAAAGCTGCCAGTGTACTGATGATCGGCACTGGCGGACTGGGCGCGCCCGTGGGTATGTATCTCGCCGCGGCCGGCATCGGGCGCATGGGCATCGTTGACTTCGATGTTGTCGAAGCTTCCAACCTTCAGCGGCAGATTATCCATGGCACGGCCGATATTGGCCGGCCAAAAATTGAGTCGGCGCGCGATCGATTGCGTGATATCAATCCCCACATCGAAATTGAGACGCACGAGACACGGCTGACCAGCCAGAATGCATTGGGACTCTTTGCGAACTACGACGTCGTGGTGGACGGCACAGACAACTTTCCCACCCGTTACCTGGTAAACGATGCCTGCGTGCTCACCGGCAAACCCAATGTTTACGGATCGATTTTTCGTTTTGAGGGACAAGCAAGTGTATTCTGGCCCGCCGCACCAAACGGAGGCGGCGCGTGTTATCGCTGTCTTTATTCCGAGCCGCCGCCCCCTGGGCTCGTCCCGTCCTGCGCTGAAGGAGGCGTCCTCGGTGTATTGCCGGGCATAGTTGGAGCGATTCAGGCAAACGAAACAATCAAGATCATTCTTGGCGCCCAGGGAATCCTCATAAATCGTCTCTTGTTATTCGACGCCTGGCAGATGAAGTTTCGCGAACTGAAGTTGCGCAGGGATCCAGGTTGTCCTGTGTGTGGGGAAAACGCGACCATCAAAGAGTTAATCGACTACGAAGAATTTTGTGGTTTGCGCGGCCAGCCACAAGAGCAACCAGCAGCACTGGAAGAAATCACTGCCACGGAACTTAAGCAGCGCCTGGATAACCGTGAGGCCTTCCAGATAATTGACGTGCGGGAGCCATTTGAATACGACATAGCGCGTATTCCCGGGACTAAGCTGATTCCGCTGGGCCAGGTTGTTACTCGTATGAATGAGATCGATCCGTCACGCGAGACAGTAATGCATTGCAAGGGCGGCGTGCGCAGCGCCAAGGCGATCGCCGCCTTGAAGCAGGCCGGGTTTCCGGGCCGGCTTATCAACCTCAAGGGAGGCATCACCGCCTGGTCGGATGAAGTTGATTCGACCGTGGCTAAGTATTAGTGGTCTCGATTACTTACGACTTCTTTACCGGCTGGTCGTTAGGGACCCTCCGCTTTACAATCATTTCGAGAGTCGCGAGGCGTGTTTCGGTTTTGCTCAAGGCCCTCCCGTAGGATCGCATCAGGCCCAGGCTTCCGACTGGGTCTTGCCCTATTCACCTAAAAGCAACCGACCCGCAGGGTTCCACTGGCCGCCATCTTGCGAATCGGTCCGGGATTTCCCCGGACACCTGCCCAGCGCACAAGCCAGCGTTACAAATGGACACTCTGATCCTCATTCTCGGAACGGTGATAGTGCCACTGTTGATGGTGGTGCTGGCCCTGGTGTTCGGATGGCGTTACCGCCTCAGGGTAGAAGCGGCGATGCGTGGCTCCGTTGCGGATGTGCACAGCCTCGCGGAGCCCGCAGAGAGTGTCCGGAGCACCATGGAAACATCGCCCACCCGAGTGCCGCTGCGATTGCAGCGCATGGAGGAAACCGCGATACAGGGCCTGGATCAAGCTGATGCCGCGGCATGGCACCGCATCCATGAACGACAACGCCCGCTCGTGACCGCTTTGGTGGTCGCCGCTGCAGTCCATTTCGCTATCTCCATCATGGCACTGCTCTGGTCTATCTCGTACTGGCCCAAATCAGGCCGGATTGTGCTGGCGTACATCTGGGCAGTACCGGAGCTCGTCCTCGTTTTAATATTTATTGACGCACCCAGACGACTGTGGGCTGCTGTCGCGCTGGGCTATCTCACCGTCGGGGCAATGCTAACGCCGCTAGCAGGAGGGCCGTGGCGCTTCATGCGCATCATTGGGATCCTTGCTCCAATGGATGTCTTCTTGCCACTCGCCGGCGTGGTATTGATCGTGTCGAGGCGACTTCGCCCGATAGCAGCGGCGTTCCTGGCGTTGCTGGTGTTCGGCGGGACTGAGATGCTGATCCTTAGCTGGCTTACGGTCCCGGATGTTCTGTGGTCAGTCGCAAGGGAGCGGCAGGGGCTGTTGATCACAGGGGTCGCTATTCAGCTCTTGGCCACCGCTTTGTTCGTGTGGATGCTCGGTCGCAAGTCAGTGACAACGCCCGCTCTAATCCTGGCTGTCATCGGGGTGACAGGGCTCATCATCGACGTTCTCGGAAAACGGACGGGGCTGGTCGGCTCAGTCATGGTGAGCTTGCCGGCAGTGGTGCTGAGTTGGTATTTGGTGTGGTACTTGTTCAAACTCTTCAATTGGGTTCAACAACAGCGTTTCATTTCGAACCAGGTACTCTCCTGGTATCTCGGCTGGGGCTTCCTCACGTACTTCGACGCCACGATCGCATATGGTGCTCAACTGAACTTACGCCACGGGTTGTTAGCCGTCAGCGCTTTCGTAGCCTTTGCAATCACGTTACAGTCGTTGCTTCGGCGACAGTGGCGACCGCACAGGGACACTCCGGGCAAGCAATTAGTGTTGCTGCGCGTGTTCGGCAGCCCCCGCAGGGCAGTTCAGTTGCTTGACATGCTCAGCAAAACGTGGCGACTGTTTGGCAGTCTGGATCTCATCGTGGGTACAGATGTAGCAGCTGTGACAATGAGCCCGGTCATGCTGGAGGCCTACTTGCATCGCCGGCTGGAGGCTATCTATCTGAAGACGTCGCAGGATGTTGAGCGTCGGCTGCTTAGGCTCGACCGGCGTCTGCAAGGAGACGGTCGTTACCCGATCAATGAACTGTACTGCTTTGCCAATGCCTGGCAGAGCGCCGTGGTGCGGCTGCTGCCCGCCGCAGATGTCGTCCTAATGGACCTGCGTGGATTTTCCAAGGCAAATCTCGGATGCGTCTTTGAGTTAACCCAACTCGTGAACCTGGTGCCGCTAAAGCGCATCCTTCTGGTCGCCGACGGCAAGACAGATATCGCTGCCTTGGAGGACACGCTGCAGCGAGCTTGGCGTGGGGTTGACGATAGCGCACCCAGCGCGGGCGATGAGAATCCTGTGCTATCCCTGTGGATGATGACTGGCCGCCGCATAGCGGAGCGGCGCTTTCTCGCCAGTCGTCTCGTCTCGATTTCGGCTGAGCCGCGGGCTGTTTGATAGAGATCGGGTCAACGCGAGCACGGTGGAGGCAGAGCTCGGAATCTCTTCTTGTGTGGTCCACTTCCGCTGCTAGCGCCACGATGTCGTCGCATTGCTTCATCCGCT